>NZ_BACT01000713.1:0-4471 GCF_000333255.1 Methylobacterium sp. B1
CTGATGGTCGGTGCGGGCGCACTCATGGGCTTCACCATGCTGGCGGTCCTGATCGGCCGGAGCGAGCAGGTCGGCCTCGTCGCACTGCCGCCCGCCAAAGCGGTGGCGCGGCTCGAATTCCGCGCCGAGGATCAGGTCGATGGCTCGATCGCCCTGCGGGACATCGCCGACCGGCACATCGTCGCCTGGATCCGCCCCGGCGAGGACGGCTTCCTGCGCGGGACCCTGCGGGGCCTCGCCCAGGCCCGCCAACGGGAAGGCCTCGGGCCCGAGCAACCGTTCAGCCTGACCCGCTACGAGGACGGCCGGCTCGCGCTCGCCGACGAGGCGACCGGCCGCCGGGTGCCGCTCGAGGCCTTCGGGCCGACCAATGCCGGCGCCTTCGCCCGGCTGATGCCCGCGCCGGGCGTACCCGCCACGGAGACGCGGTGATGGGCCTGTTCGGCAGCCGCACCGTCACCGTACCCTGCACGGTGGAGATCGAGCAGACCCCCGAGAGCCTGCACGCCCACGTGACCCTCGATGCCGGCTTCGAGATCGAACCCGGCGACGAGGTCCAGGTCCACGACGCGCCGACCTCGGTGCCCTACGGCGAGCGGCTGACCGTGCGCCGCACCGCCACGGTCACCCGGGCCGGGGCGCTGGAGCGGGCCTGGACCAAACTCATCGCCCATCTCGAGCTGACCGAACTCTACGAGGTCAGCTTTTCCGAGAGGAGGAAGCTGTGAACGCATCTGTCCCGCCGCCCTCCGGCCAGCCTGTCCCGAAGGTCCCGGTCAACGAATCGACGCGGGCCGCCCAGGAGACGACGTTCCTCAGCCCGCGCTTCTACACGACGGATTTCGACGAGCTCGATCGCACCAATGTCGAGCCCGTGCGCCGCGACTGGGATCTGCTCATTGCCGAGCTGCGCGCCGACCCGAACAAGCGCCACTTCACCCGCAACGAGGAGTTCGACTGCGACCTGTCGCAGATGGAGCCCGAATTGCGGAAGGAGTTTTTGGACTTCTTGGTTTCCTCGATCACGGCGGAGTTTTCCGGCTGCGTCCTCTATGCCGAGATGAGGAAGCGGGCGAAGAACAAAGATATCAAGGAATTGTTCGGCTTCATGAGCCGGGACGAGGCGCGTCACGCCGGGTTCATCAACGATACGCTCAAGGATTTCGGCATCGGCGTGGATTTGGGGTTTCTCACCAAATCCAAGAAGTACACGTTCTTTCGACCGAAATTCATCTTCTACGCCACCTACCTCTCGGAGAAGATCGGCTACGCCCGCTACATCACGATCTTCCGCGAGCTGGAGCGGCACCCGGAGCGGCGCATCCATCCGATCTTCAAGTGGTTCGAACTCTGGTGCAACGACGAGTTCCGCCACGGGGAGGCCTTCGCGCTCCTGATGCGCGCGAACCCGAAGCTGACGAGCGGCGTGAACCGCTACTGGATCCGGTTCTTCCTGCTTGCGGTCTTCGCCACGATGTACGTGCGCGACCATCACCGGCCGGCCTTCCACAAGGCGCTCGGGGTCGATCCCACCGACTACGACTTCAAGGTCTTCCGGATCACCTCGGAGATCTCCCGGCAGACCTTCCCGCTGGAGCTCGACCTCGACAACCCGAAGTTCAAGGCGGGGCTCGACCGGCTGCTTGCCTGCTCGCGGGCGATCGCCGACGCCAAGGCACGGGGCGGCGTCGTCGGCACGGTGCAGCACGGCGTGCAGGTGCTGCGGGCGGCCACGACCTTCGCCCGGCTCTATCTCCTCCCCGTCAAGGCCAACGCCCTGCCGGCCGACATCCGCCTCCAGCCGGTCTGGTAGCATGGGGACCTACGCCGCCCCGGTGGTCTACGCGGTCCTGCTCTGGTGGTTCTCCACCGGGCTGATCCTGCTGCTCGACCACGCCCCGCGGCGGACGCATGCGTGGAGCATGGCCGGGGCGACGCTGCTGCTCGCGGGCGCCCTGTTGGCGATCCGGTCCAGCGCCGCGGACACGAGTGCCACGGGGGCCTACACGGCCTTCACGGCGGCGCTCGTCGTCTGGGGCTGGCAGGAGATGAGCTACTACATGGGCTTCCTGTCCGGCCCCAAGCCGGCCGCCTGCGCGCCGGGGGTGCGGGGGTTCGACCGGTTCCTCGCGGCGCTCGCCACCAGCCTGTGGCACGAATTCGCCATCGTGATCGGGGGTCTGGCGATCCTGGCCCTGGTCTGGGGCAGCCCCAACCGCTTCGCCCTGTGGACCTACGGTACCCTGGTGGTGATGAACCTCTCGGCGCGGCTCAACCTGTTCCTGGGGGTGCGCAACCTCCACGCCGAGTTCCTCCCGGACCATCTCGGCTACCTCGCCTGCTACCTGTCCCGGAAGCCGATGAACCTGCTGTTCCCGGTCTCCGTGAGCCTCGGGACCATCGCGGCGGCGCTGCTCGGACGCGCGGCCCTGGGGCCGGACCTGCTGGAGCACGAGCTGATCGGCCTCACGGTCCTGGCGACGCTCACGGCGCTCGCCACGCTGGAGCATTGGTTCCTGATGCTGCCGCTGCCCTCGGCGGAGCTGTGGCGCTGGAGCCTGCCGGCCCGGGCGCCCGGGGAAGCGGCCGGACCGCCGGATCACGTGTAGGCCGAGGGATCACGAACGGGCGACGCACGTCCACCAATCTGGAACTGGTCTTGTGCGAAGTCCGGTGTCACAGGCGGGATCAACCCGCAGGATTTGTTCGGGGAGAGGCGACATGGACTACGAGACCTTCTTCGGGGCTGAGATCGCCGGGCTCCACCGGGAAGGGCGCTACCGGGTCTTCACCGACCTCGAACGCCACGCGGGCAACTTCCCGCACGCCACGCACCACCATGCCGGCGGCACGCGTCCCGTGACGGTGTGGTGCTCCAACGACTATCTCGGCATGGGCCAGCACCCGGCCGTGACCGGCGCGATGCACGAGGCGATCGACCGCTGCGGCGCCGGCGCCGGCGGCACCCGCAACATCTCGGGCACCAACCACTACCACGTGCTGCTGGAGCGCGAGCTCGCCGACCTCCACGGCAAAGAGGCGGCCCTGCTGTTCACCTCCGGCTACGTGTCGAACTGGGCGGCGCTCGGGACCCTGGCCTCACGCCTGCGAACTGCGCGGTCTTCTCCGATTCCGAGAACCACGCCTCGATGATCGAGGGCATCCGGTTCTCCCCGCGCCGAGCGCCACATTTTTCGTCATAACGACCCGGAGGACCTGAACGCCAAGCTCGCCCTGGTCGATCCGGCCCGGCCGAAGCTCGTGGCGTTTGAATCCGTGTACTCGATGGACGGCGACATCGCCCCCATTGGAGAGATCTGCGACGTGGCCGAGGCCCACGGGGCACTCACCTACCTGGACGAGGTCCACGCGGTCGGCCTCTACGGCGCCCGCGGCGGCGGCATCTCGGAGCGGGACGGCGTCGCCCACCGGCTCGACGTGATCGAGGGGACGCTGGGCAAGGCGTTCGCCGTGCACGGCGGCTACATCACGGCCTCGGAGAAGCTCTGCGACTTCGTGCGCAGCTTCGCGTCGGGCTTCATCTTCACCACCTCCCTGCCACCCGCGGTGGCGGCGGGCGCGGCGGCGTCGATCCGCCACCTGAAGACGAGCGGCGAAGAGCGCGCCCGGCACCAGGAGCGCGTGGCGAAGGTCCGTCAGGCGCTGGAGGCCGCCGACATCCCGACCATGCCCAACGACAGCCACATCGTGCCGGTGATGGTCTGCGACCCGGTGCTGTGCAAGGGAATCTCCGACACCCTGCTCGACGAGTTCGGCATCTACGTGCAGCCGATCAACTACCCGACGGTGGCCCGCGGCACCGAACGCCTGCGGATCACCCCGTCGCCGCTGCACACGGATGCCGACATCGCCCGTCTCGTCGAGGCCCTGACCACGATTTGGGGGCGGATCGGGCTTCGGCAGAAGGCGGCGGAGTAAGGCGCTCTTCCCTCCCCCTTGCGGAGAGGGGTAGGGGTGGGGGTGGTGCAGACGGCACCGCCTCGACCCATCCTGCACCCCCCCATCTCCGGCTCCTCCCCAAGCGGGGAGGAGAGGAGCCAGAGCCAGAACCCCGTGCCCACCTTCCCCTTCTCGGCCATCGTCGGCCAGGACGAGATGCGCCAGGCGCTGCTGATCGCGGCGGTGGACCCGTCCGTCGGCGGCGTGCTGGTCTTCGGCGACCGCGGCACCGGCAAGTCCACGGCGATCCGGGCGCTGGCCGCCCTGCTGCCGCCGATGCGGGCGGTGGCCGGCTGCCCCTACAATTGCGACCCCGACAGCCCGGCCGCATCCTGCCCGCATTGCGCGGAAGGCGGCCCGCGAAAGAGTCACAAGACACCGGTGCCGGTGGTGGACCTGCCGCTCGGCGCCACCGAGGACCGCGTGGTCGGCACCCTCGATCTGGAGCGGGCGCTCGGCGCAGGCGTGAAGGCCTTTGAGCCGGGGCTGCTCGCCCGGGCCAATCGCGGCT
>NZ_BACT01000712.1:0-173 GCF_000333255.1 Methylobacterium sp. B1
CTCCAAGAAGGTCCACCTGACCCAGCGCGCCGACAACCTGCTCCTGCTCTACTGGGTGTCGAAGGATCCGCAGTAGGATCCGGGCGTGCTCGCCTTCCTGCTGCGCCGGGTGATCCAGGCGGCCGCGGTCCTCGCGGTCGTCGGGCTCATCGCCTTCGCGATGTTCCGGTTCG
>NZ_BACT01000711.1:0-931 GCF_000333255.1 Methylobacterium sp. B1
GTCTGTCGGGGCCCCTCGATGCCGCCTCCGGGCCGGCCGGCCGGAACTGGCCCTCGGCCGCCTGCAGCGGCTGAAGGAGGCATTCGGCGAGGACCGGCTCTACGTCGAGTTGCAGCGCCACGGCCTGCCCGAGGAGGGGCGGGTCGAGACCGCACTTCTCGACCTTGCCGGCCGCCACGGCCTCGGGATCGTCGCCACCAACGAGCCCTACTTCGCCAAGCCCGACGATTACGACGCCCACGATGCCCTGCTGGCCATCGCGGAGGGTCGCGTCGTCTCCGACGAGCGCCGCCGCCGGCTGACGCCGAGCCACGCCTTCAAGACCCGCGCCGAGATGGCCGCGCTGTTCCGCGACCTGCCGGACGCGCTCCAGGCCACCGTCGAGATCGCCATGCGCTGCGCCGTGCGGGCGCGGACCCGCAAGCCGATCCTGCCGAATTTCGGCGCCGTGGCGGCGGGCGAGACGCCCCCCATGGCGGAGGCCCTGGCGGAGGCGGCGGACACGGGCGTGCAGGCGGTCTCGGCCGACGAGCCGACCGAGTTGCGCCGGCAGGCCGAGGCCGGGCTGGAGCTGCGCCTGAAGCAGCACGGCACGGCGCCGGGCTTCTCGGAGGAGGATTACCGCAAGCGCCTCGCCTTCGAACTCGACGTCATCGTGTCGATGAAGTTCCCGGGCTACTTCCTGATCGTCTCGGACTTCATCAAGTGGGCCAAGGACCACGACATCCCGGTCGGTCCGGGCCGCGGCTCCGGCGCCGGCTCGCTGGTGGCGTGGTCGCTGCTCATCACCGACCTCGACCCGCTGCGCTTCGGCCTGCTGTTCGAGCGCTTCCTCAACCCCGAGCGCGTCTCGATGCCGGATTTCGACATCGACTTCTGCGTCGAGGGCCGCGAGCGGGTGATCCGCTACGTGCAGCAGCGCTACGGCGAG
>NZ_BACT01000710.1:0-4316 GCF_000333255.1 Methylobacterium sp. B1
TCCCGGCCCAGATGAATCCGAAGGAGATCACCGCCGTGGTGATCACGTCCCTGCTGCTGTCGCTCGCGGCGACGCTGTATCCCTCCTGGCGCGCCGCCCGGCTCGATCCGGTGCAGGCCCTCCGCTACGGCTGACGGGCCGCATCCGATGAGCGAGTCGAGCCAGACAACCGGCGACCAGCCGGTCCCGGCCCTGTTCTTTTCCCGCGTCGAGCGGCGCTATCCCCAGGCCGAAGGTGCCCTGGAGATCCTGCGCGGGGCTGACCTCGCGATCTGGCCGGGGGAACTGGTGGCGCTGGTGGCGCCGTCGGGCGCCGGCAAATCGACCCTGCTGCATCTGGCCGGCCTTCTGGAGCGGCCGGATGGGGGCGAGATCTTTATCGGCGGCCATCCCACCGCGGCGATGGCCGATGCCGAGCGCACCCGTCTGCGGCGCGAGGAGATGGGCTTCGTCTACCAGTTCCATCATCTCCTGCCGGAATTCTCCGCCCTGGAGAACGTGGTGATGCCGCAGCTCATCCGCGGTCTGAAGGGTCCGGAGGCGAAGGCCCGCGCCACGGAACTCCTGAGCTTCCTGGGCCTCAAGGAACGGCTCCCGCACCGCCCGGCCGAGCTGTCGGGCGGCGAGCAGCAGCGCGTCGCCATCGCGCGGGCGGTGGCCAACGGCCCGCGCCTCCTGCTGGCCGACGAGCCCACCGGCAATCTCGACCCCGGGACGGCAGGCCACGTCTTCTCGGTCCTGATGGCGCTGGTCCGCGCCTCGGGCCTCGCCGCTCTGGTCGCAACCCACAACCTCGAGCTGGCCGCCCGGATGGACCGGCGGGTGACCATCCGCGACGGGCTGATCACGCAGCTCGACTGAGTCCGGCGACGCGTCCGCACGGACCGTCCCGTGTGTCCGCGGATCGGCGCGCGCGGCGCCGCGCGCATCGACGCGGACGGGCTCGGCTCAAGATCGCTTCCGGTCAAGGCGGCGGCGGACTTCGTGCGCCCGGACGTCACCCCCAACGCGCCATGCGGGCGGTCCTTCAACCCCGCGGTTCGCCCCGCCCGCGCCGTCGGCGAAGTCCATGCCTGGCTTCACGCGTCCATAAATGCACACGATTTTTAATCCGTCCCGTCGCGTGCGGCGAGTCACGTCACGGAAGACACCGGCTCCCTATCTTATTATCACGCTAGATAAAACAGAGCCGAACAACCGGCCTGTACTGCGTGATCTCTGGAGCCCTGCCATGAAGACCCGTATCGCCGCCGCCGTCACTGCTCTTGTTCTTGGTGCCGCTCCGATCTCGTCCGCTCTGGCGGAGAACGGCGCGCGCTGGACCGGCTTCGCTCCCTACGAGGTTGAGACGACCGGCTCCCTCGGCCTCGGTGTCCACGACAATCCCAACTACGTGGGCTGCCCGATGAGCTCGGCCGCCGAAGGCAACGCCGATCAGCAGACCCGGCCGGTGAAGCAGTACGGCCAGACCGCCGGCGGTTACCGCTGCTGATCCGACGCGAGGACAGATGAAGCTGAAGGCTCTCTCCTACGTCATGATCGGTGCCTTCGTGAGCGGCCTGCTCATGACGCTCGTCGGCTCGGCCACGACTCTGCTCGGCCAGTAAGCAGACGGCGCCGCCCCCCCCCCGGGGCGGCGCCGCTCGCGTTCGGGCCGCCCCGCGCGACCGGTGCGGTCAGGGAGCGACGGAGGGGCCGGAACCGGCCTCGGTCGGCATCAGCCTCTCGACGTAGTCGCAGGCGTCGATGATGGCGTCGGAGCTCCCCGCCATCCGTGCCCGGGCCGCCGCGCAGGCCCGCGCCACGGCGGGATCGGCGAGCAGCCGGCCCAGCACCCGCGCCGCCCGTGCGGGACGGAAGGCGCGGCGGCTCAGGGTGGCGCCGAGATCGCGGTCCTTCAGCCGCCGCCCCTCGTCGAAATGGTCGAAAGCCACGGGCACCACGAGCTGCGGGATCCCCGCGGCCAAAGCCTGCGCCACCGTGCCGACGCCCCCGTGATGGACCAGGGCCGCGCTGCGCGGCAACAGGGCGCTCAGGGGCGCGTAGGGCAGGTGGATGATCCCGGCCGGAAGCGGCTTCGGGATCTGGCCGCCCTGGGGAGCGAGCAGGACGCCGCGCCGGTTCATCCGCCGGCACAGCCGCACCGCGGTGGCAAAGAAGCCGGCCCCCTGGCGCATGGCCGAGCCGTAGGTGAACACGATCGGCGGGTCGCCCGCCGCGAGGAACGCCTCCAGCTCCGGCGGCATGGCCGCCACGTCGCCGAACCGGTCGACCAGCGGGAAGCCGAGCTGCACCGCCTGACCCGGCCAGTCGGCCTGCGGCTCCGCGTACCAGTCGGGGAACATGAGGAGCATGCCGGTCGGGCTGTTCCACCAGTGACGCAGCCGGTAGACCGGATCGAGGCCGAGGCGGGCCCGCAGGGCGTTGAGCGGCGGCAGCGTGAACGGGCCGACCGCCACCTTGTCGACGCCGAGATTCACGTAGGCCCGCAGGGAGGCCGGCAGGACGCGCGGCAGCGGCAGGCCCGGCAGACGCGGCGGATCGTACCGGCTCTCGATCAGGAACGGCATGACGTGCAGCGTCGCGGTCGGGAGATCGTACAGATCCTGCGCGAGCCGGGCGCCCCAACCCAGCGGCGAGGCGACCACCCGCAGGTCGATCCCCCGGGCGCGGGTCGCACCGAGCCACAGGCAGGCCGGCTCGGCCACCTGCAGGGCGTAATCGAACATCGGGCGGAAGCCCTGCTGCGGGTGCCACAGATCCGGCTGGCGGATCACCGCCTCGTAATCCGCGACCGTACCCAGGGGCTGGAAGGCGAGTCCGGCCCGGCGGGCCATCGCCTCGAAGGGCGCCGGGGCCGCCAGCGAGACGCCGTGACCGCGCTTCAGGAGTTCGTGACCCAGCGCGATGAACGGCAGCACGTCACCGTGCGTGCCGACGGCCACGAGGGCGACGTCGAACCGTTCGACCGTCCGGTGCGCGGGAATGGCTTACTCCTTCGAACCCCCCAAGCGGTGACGAGCTCGTCTCGAAGGCGGGGCATGCCAGCCCGCCCGATCCGCATCAAGACACTTTTTACTGTACCGATAAGCGGGCGCCGGTTTGTGGCCCGCACGCCCTTCCATTGGAACAAAACATGAACATACTAGGACCGGAACACGGGAGGCAGGTCGATGCTGAAGCGGTTGGTCCTGACCGGGATGGTCGAGTTCATGGCGTTCGGGCTGTTGTTCGCGGCGGTCGGCGCCTGGGCGATAGCCTTGGCACCGGTTCGTTAGCCGGATTTTTCCAAGGCGCCCCAGGTTCCTGCGATGGACGGGTTATGCACAGGCGATCCGCCCGGCGCGGCCGATAATCCACAGGCTTGGCCCGAACTGGTGCTTCCGGGGCACGACCGGTGGATATCGCCTTTCGTCGGCCCGGCACACGTCGACTTGGAGCCGGCGAGCGGGGATGCTGGCCGACCCCGGAACAAGGTCGGCCATGCCACGCCAGCTCAAGGAGGTCGGATTCGTCCACCTCCACGTCCACTCGTCCTATTCCCTGCTCGAAGGGGCGCTGAAGGTCGGCTCCCTGATCAAGGCCGCGGTCGCCGACCGGCAGCCCGCCCTGGCGCTGACCGACACCAACAACCTGTTCGGGGCGCTCGAATTCTCCGAGAAGGCGGCCGGCGAGGGCGTCCAGCCGATCGCCGGCATCCAGCTTTCGGTGGCGTTCGAGGCCGCGGATCCGCACCAGCGCCAGGCGCCGACGCACCATGGCATCGTGCTCCTGGCCCAGGACGAGGCCGGCTACGCCAACCTGCTGCGGCTGGCGAGCCGCGCCTATTTCGACACGGCGCTCGGCGAAGCGCCGCGCCTGGACGCCGCGGCCCTCGTCGGAGCCTCGGAGGGACTGATCGCCCTCACCGGCGGTCTGTCGGGGCCCCTCGATGCCGCCTTCCGGGCCGGGCGGCCGGAACTGGCCCTCGGCCGCCTGCAGCGGCTGAAGGAGGCATTCGGCGAGGACCGGCTCTACGTCGAGTTGCAGCGCCACGGCCTGCCCGAGGAGGGGCGGGTCGAGACCGCACTTCTCGACCTTGCCGGCCGCCACGGCCTCGGGATCGTCGCCACCAACGAGCCGCGGTCCTGACGATCCGCGAGCGCCAGCCGATGGCGGTCAGCACCGATCCGAAGCCCGTGCCCGTGGCCACCGTGACGGTGCCGGCGGGGGGCGAGGCGGTGTTCGCGCCCCTGCGGCCGCGCCTGCTGCGCCTCGGGGGCCGGCCGGCGCTCCTGGCGGCGACGCTGTCGGGCGCGGATGCCGGAGGGCTCGCG
>NZ_BACT01000709.1:0-3137 GCF_000333255.1 Methylobacterium sp. B1
AGCCTGTTCAAGCTGACGTGGGCGGCGCGATCGCCCTTTACTTCGTGGTCTGGTGGACGCTGCTTTTCGCGGTCCTGCCCCTGCGCAACCAGCCCGAGACGCGGCCCACCCACGTGTCCCGGGCCAGGATCCCGGCGCTCCGGCGGCGCCGCGGCTGCGCGAGAAGGCCATCTGGACGACGCTGGTCGCAGGGGCCGCCTTCCTGATCGCCCTGGCGGTGTTCCCCCTGGCCGGGCTGTAGGACGGCTCAGGGCCGGGGTTTCTCCGAGCTCGCCGTAAGACAGGCCCATGCCCGGGCTCACGTCTCCGGGCGATGCGTGCGGGACGTCATCGGAGAGATAGGCCCGCCGCACGCAGCGGTCTGACGGCGACCATTTGTCTCCCGGGGTCGAAGGGTCGGGACACGCCCGGCTCTCGGTGCTGAACGGATCGCCTCCGGCGGCCTTCAGCGCTGTCCCTCGACAAGCGCCCGGTGGACGGGGCAACGCAGCCCGCCGCCAAGAATAAAAAAAGCAAGGCCCGAGGCCTTGCTTTCAAGCTTCAATGGCTCGACCTTTGAATATCCCACGCATTGGCTGCGGAGCGGTCGCTTTTCCTCCCGAGACTCGGACCTTGCGCCACCTCTTCCGGGCGTCGCAAACATCGCCGGACGCTTATAGGAACAACAATTCGTGTTGTCACCGGGTCTGCGAGAAAAATCTGCGCTTTCTTGCCGGCAAATGGGCATACCGCTTTCCGCCTAGGCAGCGGCCCAACCGCGGCCGGGCCGCCGCCTCCGGTTCGCCGCGATTACGCCCCGCCGTGGTCGCGCAGTGCTTGTAATTTGCGTCTCCGGCGTGTTGTGTGCCGGCGCGCCGCGGCTCCTCCCGGCCGATCCTCTTCCAAGACTCTGACGACATGCGTCTCTCCCGCTATTTCATGCCGACCTTGCGCGAGACGCCCAAGGAAGCCGAGATCGTCTCGCATCGGCTGATGCTGCGCGCCGGCCTGGTGCGTCAGGAGTCGGCCGGCATCTACGCGTGGCTGCCGCTCGGCCTGCGGGTGCTGGAGCGGGTCTGCGCGGTGATCCGGCGGGAGCAGGACCGTTCCGGCGCCATCGAGATCCTGATGCCGACGGTGCAATCCGCCGAGCTGTGGCGGGAATCCGGCCGCTACGACGCCTACGGCAAGGAGATGCTGCGCCTGAAGGACCGGCACGAGCGCGAGATGCTCTACGGCCCCACCGCCGAGGAGATGGTCACCGAGATCTTCCGGGCGAGCGTGCGCTCCTACAAGGACCTGCCCAAGAACCTCTACCAGATCTCGTGGAAGTTCCGCGACGAGGTGCGGCCGCGCTTCGGCACGATGCGCTCCCGCGAGTTCCTGATGAAGGACGCCTACTCGTTCGATTTCGACCAGGCCGGCGCCCGCCACGCCTACAACCGGATGTTCGTCGCCTACCTGCGCACCTTCGCCGGGCTCGGCCTCAAGGCGATCCCGATGCGCGCCGATACCGGCCCCATCGGCGGCGACCTGTCCCACGAATTCATCATCCTGGCCAAGACCGGCGAGAGCGAGGTCTTCTGCGACAAGGCCTATCTCGACTTCGACATTCCGCCGGAGACCGTGGATTTCGACGACGTCGCCGCCCTCCAGGGCATCGTCGATGCCTGGACCTCGCACTACGCGGCCACCGAGGAGATGCACGAGCCGGAGGCCTTTGCGGAGGTTGCGGAGGACAGCCGCCTCGCGGCACGCGGCATCGAGGTCGGGCACATCTTCTATTTCGGAACCAAGTATTCCGAGCCGATGGGCGCCAAGGTTGCCGGGCCGGATGGGATCGAGCGGCCGGTCCATATGGGCTCCTACGGCATCGGTCCGAGCCGGCTGGTGGCGGCGATCATCGAGGCGAGCCACGACGAGGCCGGCATCATCTGGCCGGATTCGGTCGCGCCGTTCGACGTGGCCCTGATCAATCTGAAGGTCGGCGATGCCGGCACCGATGCCGCCTGCGCGCAGATCCAGTCGGATCTCGAGACCGCCGGCCTGTCGGTGCTCTACGACGACCGCGACGAGCGCCCCGGCGCCAAGTTTGCCACCGCGGACCTGATCGGCCTGCCCTGGCACGTGATCGTCGGGCCGAAGGGCTTGGCGGAGGGCAAGGTCGAGCTGAAGCGGCGTGCCGGGGGCGAGCGCGAGAGCCTCGCCATCGTCGATCTGCTGGCACGCATCCGGCGCGTCTGAGGCGTGCCGATGGCGGCATCAGCGGCGCTGGACCGGGTCAGGACCTTCGCGGCGTCGTTCCGTGCGGGCACCACTGCCCCGTTCGCACCGTTCGAGTGGATCCTCGCCGGCCGCTACCTGCGCGCCCGCCGACGGGGCGGCGGCGTCTCGGTGGTGGCGTTCTTCTCGGTACTGGGCATCGCGCTGGGTGTCGCCACGCTGATCATCGTCCTGTCGGTGATGAACGGCTTCCGGGCGGAGCTGCTCTCGAAGATCGTGGGCATCAACGGTCACCTGTTCGCCACCCCGATCGACCGGCCGTTCAACGATTGGACCGACCTGTCGGAGCGCCTGTCGAAGGTCGCGGGCGTGCGCGCCGCGGTGCCGCTGGTGGAGGGCCAGGCCTTCGCGTCGTCGCAATATGGCGGCTCCGGCGTGATCATCCGCGGCGTAAGGGCCGCCGACCTCGACGCCCTGGCGGCGGTATCCTCGGCGATCCGCGGGGGCACCCTGGAGGGCTTCGACGACGGCACGGGCGTGCTGATCGGCCGGCGGCTCGCCGACACCCTCGGCCTGCAGGCCGGAGATACGATCACGCTGGTGACGCCCAAGGGCTCGTCGACGCCCTTCGGAACGGCGCCGCGGACCAAGAGCTACACGGTCAAGGCGGTGTTCGAGGTCGGCATGACCGAGTTCGACCAGACCTTCGTGTTCATGCCCCTGGCCGAGGCGCAGGCGTTCTTCAACAGGGACGGCGACGTCAGCATGATCGAGATCTATGTCGACGATCCCGATCATGTCGGTGACATGCGCGAGCCCCTAGAGATGGCGGCCGAGCGCCCGATCCTGCTCACCGACTGGCGCCAGCGCAACCGGACCTTCTTCGGGGCCCTGGAGGTGGAGCGGAACGTGATGTTCCTGATCCTCAGCCTGAT
>NZ_BACT01000708.1:0-12623 GCF_000333255.1 Methylobacterium sp. B1
GCCCGCGAGGGGGTGATGGAGTTCCTCCTCATCAACCACCCCCTCGACTGCCCGATCTGCGACCAGGGCGGCCATTGCGACCTGCAGGACCAAGCCATGGCCTACGGGGTCGATTCGACCCGCTACACGGAGAACAAGCGGGCGGTCGAGGAGAAGCATATCGGCCCGCTGGTGCGGACCGCGATGAACCGCTGCATCCACTGCACCCGCTGCGTGCGCTTCCTCGCCGAGGTGGCGGGCGTGCCCGACCTCGGCGCCATCGGCCGCGGCGAGGACATGGAAATCACGAGCTACCTCGAGCAGTCGATGGCCTCGGAGCTTCAGGGCAACGTCGCCGATCTCTGCCCGGTCGGCGCCCTCGTGCACCGGCCGCAGAGCTACAACGTCCGGCCGTGGGAGCTGAAC
The DNA here is from genome assembly GCF_000333255.1 of Methylobacterium sp. B1. Classification (NCBI taxonomy): domain Bacteria; kingdom Pseudomonadati; phylum Pseudomonadota; class Alphaproteobacteria; order Hyphomicrobiales; family Methylobacteriaceae; genus Methylobacterium; species Methylobacterium sp. B1. Next base: position 406 of record NZ_BACT01000708.1, read on the forward strand.
AAGACCGAGTCGGTCGACGTGATGGACGCGGTCGGCTCGGCGATCCGCATCGACACCCGCGGCCGCGAGGTCATGCAGATCGAGCCGCGGATCAGCGAGGAGATCAACGAGGAGTGGATCTCCGACAAGACCCGCTACCACATCGACGGGCTGCGGATGCAGCGCCTCGACCGGCCGTACCTGCGCGAGAACGGCCGGCTGCGGCCCGCCTCCTGGGGTGAGGCGTTCCAGGCGATCGCCGCCAAGGTGAAGGGGGCGGATCCGAAACGCATCGGCGCCGTGGTCGGCGATCTCGCGGGCATCGAGGAGATGTTCGCGCTCCGCGAGCTGATCAAGAGCCTCGGCTCGCCGAACCTCGATTGCCGCCAGACCGATGCCGGGCTCGACCCGGCGCTCGGCCGCGCCTCCTACATCTTCAACCCGACCATTCCGGGCATCGAGGCGGCGGACGCGATCCTGATCGTCGGCGCCAACCCGCGCACCGAGGCCTCGCTGCTCAACGTCCGCATCCGCAAGCGCTGGCGCATGGCGCCGCTGGCGGTGGGCGTGATCGGGGAGCCGGTCGATCTGACCTATCCGAGCCATTATATCGGCGCCGGGCCGGACTCGCTGGCGGCGCTGTCCCGGGGCGAGCACAGCTTCCTCGACGTCCTCAAGGAGGCCAAGGCGCCGCTCGTCCTCGTCGGCGCCCATGCCGAGCCGGGCGTCCTGGCCGCGGCGGCGTCGCTGGCGAAGTCGATCGGCGCGATCTCGGCCGAGTGGAACGGCTTCGGCGTGCTGCACACGGCCGCTGCCCGCGTCGGCGCGCTCGATCTCGGCTTCGTGCCGGGGGAGGGCGGCCTGACCTTCGCGCAGATGCTGGAGCCGGGCGCGCTGGACGTCCTGTTCAACCTTGGCGCCGACGAGCGCGACGTCGCCCCGGGCGCCTTCGTGATCTACCAGGGCAGCCATGGCGACCGCGGCGCCTCCCGCGCCGACGTGATCCTGCCGGGGGCCGCCTACAGCGAGAAGTCGGCGACCTGGGTGAACACGGAAGGCCGGGTCCAGATGGGCAACCGCGCCGCCTTCCCGCCGGGCGACGCCCGCGAGGACTGGGCGATCCTGCGCGCCCTGTCGGACGTCCTCGGCAAGCGCCTGCCCTTCGATTCGCTCACCGCGCTCCGCCAAGCGCTCTATGCCGCCCACCCGCATTTCGCGGCGATCGGCGCCGTGGAGCCGGGCGACGTCGTGGAGGCGGCGGAGAAGCTGATCCGTCTCGGCAGCGCGACCGGCGGGCCGGCCTTCGCTTCGCCCGTGACCGACTTCTACCTCACCAACCCGATCGCCCGCGCCTCGCGGATCCTCGCCGAGTGCTCGCGCCTTGCCCGGGAGCGCGCCGCAGAGGCGCAGCCCCTCGCGGCGGCCGAGTAGGAGCCCACCGATGACGTCGCTCGAAATCCTCGGGACCGTGCTCCTGATCGTGCTGAAGAGCTTCGTGCTGCTCTCGGCGCTCCTCGTCTTCATCGCCTATGCGCTGCTCGCCGACCGGAAGATCTGGGCGGCGGTGCAGCTTCGGCGCGGGCCGAACGTGGTCGGACCCTTCGGCCTGTTTCAGTCCTTCGCCGACCTGATCAAGTTCGTGCTCAAGGAGCCGGTGATCCCGGCCGGGGCCAACAAGGCGATCTACCTGCTGGCGCCGCTGGTCTTCGCGATGCTCGCCCTGTCGAGCTGGGCGGTGATTCCGCTCGCCGACGGCTGGGCGATCGCCGACATCAATGTCGGCATCACCTACATCTTCGCGATCTCGTCGCTCGGGGTCTACGGCGTCATCATGGGCGGCTGGGCGTCGAACTCGAAATACGCCTTCCTCGGGGCGCTCCGCTCGGCGGCGCAGATGATCTCCTACGAGGTCTCCCTCGGCTTCGTGATCATCTGCGTGCTGCTCTGCGCCGGCTCGCTCAACCTCTCCCGCATCGTGATGGCGCAGGACACGAGCCTCGGGATCTTCGGCTGGTACTGGCTGTGGCTGTTCCCGATGTTCGTGGTGTTCTTCATCTCGGCGCTCGCCGAGACGAACCGCCCGCCCTTCGACCTGCCGGAGGCCGAATCGGAACTCGTGGCCGGCTACATGGTCGAGTATTCCTCGACCCCGTACCTGCTGTTCATGCTGGGCGAGTACGTCGCCATCATGAGCATGTGCGCGCTCGGAACCATCCTGTTCCTGGGCGGCTGGCTCTCGCCGATCCCCTTCGCGCCCTTCACCTGGGTTCCCGGCGTGATCTGGTTCGTCCTGAAGGCGAGCTTCCTGTTCTTTCTGTTCGCGATGGTGAAATCCATCGTCCCCCGCTACCGCTACGATCAGCTCATGCGCCTCGGCTGGAAGGTCTTCCTGCCGATCTCGCTGGTCTCGGTCGTCGTCGTCGCCTTCGTGCTCAAGCTGACCGGCCTCGCGCCGGGCGCCTGAGCCCACCCGTCGAATCGGAGATCCGGGCATGAAGCTCGATCAGGTCGCCAAAAGCCTTCTGCTGAAAGAGTTCGTGTCGGGGATGGTCCTCGGCATGCGCTACTTCTTCAAGCCGAAGGCCACGATCAACTACCCCTTCGAGATGGGCCATCGCGGCCCGCGCTTCCGGGGTGAGCATGCCCTGCGCCGCTATCCCAACGGCGAGGAGCGCTGCATCGCCTGCAAGCTCTGCGAGGCGATCTGCCCGGCGCAGGCCATCACCATCGAGGCGGGCCCCCGCCGGAATGACGGCACCCGCCGCACGACGCGCTACGACATCGACATGGTGAAGTGCATCTATTGCGGCATGTGCCAGGAGGCCTGCCCGGTGGATGCGATCGTCGAGGGGCCGAATTTCGAGTTCTCGGTCGAGACCCGTGAGGAACTGCTCTACGACAAGCAGAAGCTCCTGCTGAACGGTGACCGTTGGGAACGCGAGATCGCCCGCAACATCGCGATGGACGCACCGTATCGCTGACGCATCGTCCCGAAAGGCGGCCACCTGCTTTCGGAAGAAGGCGGCGCGTTGCAAGGGGATGGCGCATCGTCCCGGTCCCGTTGTCCATGACGATGCGCGAGACATGACGGAGGCGCTGTTGTGCCCCCGCCGACCGGGTTCTATAGACGGGCCGCCCGCTGCGGACCGTTTCAACGCACGGCAGAAGGGGCCGCTCCGGCGGCCGATCCCGATCAGCGCATGACCGCAGCAGCCGCCTTCTTCTACCTGTTCGCGAGCGTCACGGTCGCGTCGGGCTTCATGGTGATCGCCTCGCGCAATCCCGTAGCCTCCGTGCTGTTCCTGATCCTCGCCTTCGTGAACGCCGCGGGGCTGTTCGTCCTGATGGGCGCCGAGTTCCTCGCGATGATCCTCGTGGTCGTCTACGTGGGCGCGGTGGCGGTGCTGTTCCTGTTCGTGGTGATGATGCTCGACGTCGATTTCGCCGAGCTGCGCCAGGGCTTCCAGCAATACCTGCCGATCGGCGGCCTGATCGGGGCGATCTTCCTCGTGGAGCTGTTGCTGGTGGTGGGCTCCTGGAGCATCGATCCGGGCCTCGTCCAGGCGCCCCTCGGCAACGTCGCGTCGGCCGAGAACCTCACCAACGCCCAGGCGCTCGGCCGGGTGCTGTACACCGACTACGCCTACTTCTTTCAGCTCGCCGGCCTGATCCTGCTGGTGGCGATGATCGGCGCCATCGTGCTGACGCTCCGCGACCGGCCGGGCGTGAAGCGCCAGGACATCGCGGTCCAGAACGCCCGCACCCAGGCCATGGCTGTGGAGACCCGCAAGGTCCCGTCGCGCCAGGGTGTCGAGGTCTGATGTCCGCCGGAGGTTTCGAACGATGATCGGCCTGAGCCACTACCTCACCGTCGCGGCGATCCTGTTCACGCTCGGCGTGCTCGGCATCTTCATCAACCGCAAGAACATCATCGTCATCCTGATGTCGATCGAGCTGATCCTGCTCTCGGTCAACATCAACCTCGTCGCCTTCTCGACGCAGCTCAACGACATCACCGGACAGGTCTTCGCCCTGTTCGTGCTGACCGTGGCGGCCGCCGAATCGGCGATCGGCCTCGCCATCCTCGTGGTGTTCTTCCGCAATCGCGGGTCGATCGCGGTGGAAGACGTCAGCATGATGAAGGGCTAGGGCCTTCTTCTTCGCGCGCCCCGAGTGACATCCGGACGCCGCCGCCCCGCGGTCGGCCCGGAGGACGGACTGCAAGAGAGCGATGTATCACGCGATCGTCTTCTTCCCGCTCATCGGCTTCCTGATCGCCGGCCTGTTCGGCCGGTACATCGGGGCGCGGGCCTGTGAGTACATCACCACGTCCTTCCTCGCCTTCACGGCGCTGATCGCCTGGGGCGTGTTCATCGACGGCGGTCCGGCCGAGCGCGTACAGGTCGCCTCCTGGTTCGCGGCCGGCGACCTCCAGGTCGACTGGGCCTTCAAGGTCGACACCCTGACGCGGGTGATGCTGGTGGTGGTCACCACCGTCTCGACCCTCGTGCATCTCTACTCCGTGGGCTACATGGAGGAGGATCCGCACCGGCCGCGCTTCTTCGCCTACCTGTCGCTGTTCACCTTCGCCATGCTGATGCTGGTGACGGCCGACAACCTCGTGCAGATGTTCTTCGGCTGGGAGGGCGTGGGCCTCGCGTCCTACCTGCTGATCGGCTTCTGGTACGAGAAGCCCTCGGCCAACGCCGCCGCCATGAAGGCGTTCATCGTCAACCGCGTCGGCGATTTCGGCTTCTCGCTGGGCATCTTCCTGACCTTCGTCCTCACCGGCTCGGTGGCGTTCGACGCGATCTTCGACAAGGTCGACGCGATCAAGACGCTCTCCTTCCACTTCCTCGGCTACGACTGGAACGCCCTGACGCTCGCCTGCCTGCTCCTGTTCATGGGCGCCATGGGCAAGTCGGCGCAGTTCCTGCTCCACACGTGGCTGCCCGACGCCATGGAGGGCCCGACCCCGGTCTCGGCGCTGATCCATGCCGCCACCATGGTCACCGCCGGCGTCTTCATGGTCGCCCGCCTGTCGCCGCTCTTCGAGGAAGCGCCGAACGCGCTCATCGTCGTGACGGTGATCGGCGGCATCACGGCGTTCTTCGCGGCGACGATCGGCCTCGTGCAGAACGACATCAAGCGGGTGATCGCCTACTCGACCTGCTCGCAGCTCGGCTACATGTTCGTGGCGCTCGGCGTCGGCGCCTATTCGGCCGGCGTGTTCCACCTGTTCACCCACGCCTTCTTCAAGGCGCTGCTGTTCCTCGGGGCCGGCTCGGTCATCCACGCGATGCACCACGAGCAGGACATGCGGAACATGGGCGGCCTGCGCCGTTACATTCCCTATACCAGCGCCATGATGGCGATCGGCTCCCTCGCGCTGATCGGCTTCCCCTACACGGCCGGCTACTACTCGAAGGACGCGATCATCGAGGCCGCCTACGCCTCGACCCGGCCGGGCCACACGCTCGCCTTCCTGTGCGTCGTGGTGGCGGCGTTCTTCACCTCGTTCTACTCCTGGCGCCTGTTCTTCATGACCTTCGAGGGACCGGCCCGCTGGGGTGCGCATGCCGCGCACGACCATCACGACGCTCCCGCGGTGGCGCATTCCACCCTGGCGCACGAGGCCGACGGCCTGCCCGGTCACACCGAGGGCGCGGCCCACGACGATCACGGCCACGACATCGAGCCGGCCCACAGGAGCGACCTCGTCGCCGACGACCATCACGGGCACGGCCACCACGGTGACCACACGCCCCAAGAGAGCCCGCTGGTGATGACGATCCCGCTGGCGATCCTCGCCTTCGGCGCGCTGTTCGCCGGGATCATCTTCCACGACCGCTTCATCGGCGAGGGGATGGACGCGTTCTGGGGCCACGCCCTGGCGCACGGGCCGAACAACCACATCATGCACGAGATCCACGAGGTCCCGGCGCTGGTCTCCTACTCCCCGTTGATCATGCTGATCCTCGGCTTCGTCCTGGCCTACTGGATGTACATCCGCCGGCCGGAGCTGCCCGGCGAGCTCGCCGCGCAGCAGCCGTCGCTGTACCGGTTCCTGCTCAACAAGTGGTACTTCGACGAGATCTACGACCGGATCTTCGTCCGCCCGGCCAAGGATTTCGGCCTGTTCCTCTGGAAGCAGGGCGACGGTCGGATCATCGACGGCCTCGGGCCGAACGGCATCGCGGCGCGCGTCGTGGACGTGACCCGCGGCGTGGTCCGGCTCCAGACCGGCTACGTCTACCACTACGCCTTCGTGATGCTCATCGGCGTCGCCGGCCTGATCAGCTGGTACCTGATGTCCGGCCTGCCCAAGGGGGCTCACTGACATGCTCGGCCTCGGCATCCTCTCCGGTCTGCTGATCGTCCCGCTCTGCGGCGCGGCCTTCATCCTGACGCTGAACGGCGACGAGGAATCGGTCGCGCGCAACAGCCGTTGGGCCGCCCTCGCGACGACAATCGTCACCTTCCTGCTCTCCCTGGTGGCCTGGAACCGCTACGACGCCGCCTCGTCGAGCTTCCAGCTGGTGGAGAGCCACGCGTGGCTCACCGAGACGATCCGGTTCAAGCTCGGCGTCGACGGCTTCTCGATGCCGCTGATCCTGCTGACCACCTTCCTGATGCCGTTCTGCATCGGCGCGTCGTGGCACTCGATCCACTTCCGGGTGAAGGAGTATTTCGTCGCCTTCCTCGTCCTCGAGACGACGATGATTGGCGTGTTCGCCTCTCTCGACCTGCTGCTGTTCTACCTGTTCTTCGAGGCCGGCCTGATCCCGATGTTCCTGATCATCGGCATCTGGGGCGGCGCGCGCCGGATCTACGCGAGCTTCAAGTTCTTCCTCTACACTCTGCTCGGCTCGGTGCTGATGCTGCTGGCCGTGATGGCGATGTACTGGCAGGCCGGCACCACCGACATCCCGACCCTGCTGCAGTACCGCTTCCCGGTGCAGATGCAGACATGGCTGTGGCTCGCCTTCTTCGCCTCTTTCGCGGTGAAGATGCCGATGTGGCCGGTCCATACCTGGCTGCCCGACGCCCACGTGGAGGCGCCCACGGCCGGCTCGGTGATCCTGGCCGGCATCCTCCTGAAGATGGGCGGCTACGGCTTCATCCGGATCTCCCTCCCGATGCTGCCGGTGGCGAGCCACGACTTCGCACCCTTCGTCTTCGCCCTGTCGGTGATCGCGATCATCTTCACGTCGCTCACCGCGATGATGCAGACCGACATCAAGAAGCTGATCGCCTACTCGTCGGTGGCGCATATGGGCTTCGTGACGCTCGGCCTGTTCACCCTGAACGAGCAGGGCATCCAGGGCGCGCTGTTCCTGATGATCTCGCACGGCATCGTGTCGGGGGCGCTCTTCCTCTGCGTCGGCGTGGTCTACGACCGGATGCACACCCGCGAGATCGCCGCCTATGGCGGCCTCGTGAAGCGGATGCCGCTCTACGCGGTGGCCATGCTGATCTTCACCATGGCCAATGTCGGCCTGCCCGGCACCTCCGGCTTCGTGGGCGAGTTCCTGGCGATGCTCGGCGCCTTCAAGGCGAACCCGAATGTGGCCTTCTTCTCGACCTTCGGCATCATCCTGTCGGCGGCCTATGCCCTGTGGCTCTACGCCCGGGTGGTCTACGGCAAGCTGGAGAAGCCCAACCTCCAGGGCATCCTGGATCTGGATACCCGCGAAAAGATCATCCTGGCGCCGCTGGTGGTGCTGACGATCTACTATGGGGTGCACCCGGCTCCCGTGCTCGACGTGTTCGCGCCCTCCACGGATGCGCTGATGGCGAGCATGAAGGCCGCCCTCTCGAACACCCAGACGGCCGCCGCGGCGCTGCCGATCCCGCGCTGAGGCGGACACCATGACAACCGTCCACTCCGTCCTGCCCTCCCTGGCGCCGCTCCTGCCCGAGCTGATCCTCGGCGTCGGCGTCATGGTCCTGATCCTCTACGGCGCCTGGCGCGGCGAACGCTCCGCCGAGACCGTGAGCATCGGCGCCCTGGTCCTGCTCCTCGTCGCCCTGTCGGTGGTGATCTCCCAGCCGGCCCAAGGTCGGGTGACCACCCTGTCGGGCGCGTTCGTGTCGGATGCCTTCTCCAAGGTGATGAAGTCGCTGGTGCTGCTCGGCTCCTCGGCGACGATCCTGCTGGCGCACGACTTCTTCAAGCGCGAGCGCATCGACCGGTTCGAGTTCCCCGTGCTGATCGTGCTCTGCACCATCGGCATGATGGTGATGGTCTCGGCCAACGACCTGATCGCGCTGTATCTCGGCCTCGAGCTTCAGTCGCTCGCCGCATACGTGATCGCCGCCTTCCACCGGGACGACGTCAAGTCCACCGAGGCCGGCCTCAAGTACTTCGTGCTCGGCGCGCTCTCCTCCGGCATGCTGCTCTACGGCGCCTCGCTGGTCTACGGCTTCACCGGCACCGTCTCGTTCCCCGGCATCGTCTCGGCGCTCACCGAGAATGCCGGCTTCGGCATCGTGCTGGGTATCGTGTTCCTGGCGGCCGGCGTGTGCTTCAAGCTGGCGGCCGTGCCGTTCCACATGTGGACGCCCGACGTCTACGAGGGCTCGCCGACCCCGGTGACGGCCTTCTTCGCCTCGGCGCCCAAGATGGCCGCCGTGGCGATGACCGTGCGGGTGTTCATCGGCGCCATGCCGGACGTGACGGCGATCTGGCAGCAGATCTTCATCTTCGTCTCGATCGCGTCGATGGCGCTCGGCTCCTTCGCGGCCATCGGCCAGACGTCGATCAAGCGCCTGATGGCCTACTCGTCGATCGCCAATATCGGCTACGCGCTGATCGGGCTCGCCTCCGGCTCGGAGGAGGGGATCAGCGGGCTCGTCATCTACATGATCATCTACCTCGCGATGACCCTCGGCACCTTCGCGATCATCCTGTCGCTCCGGCGCCGGGAGGTGATGTTCGAGAAGATCGACGACCTGTCGGGTCTGTCGCGGACGCATCCGTGGCTGGCCTTCTGCCTCGCCGCGATGATGTTCTCGCTGGCCGGCATCCCGCCGCTGGCCGGGTTCTTCGCGAAGTTCTACGTCTTCGCCGCCGCGATCAAGGCGGGCCTGGTCACTCTGGCGGTGATCGGCGTCGTCACCAGCGTCGTCGGCGCCTACTACTACCTGCGGCTGGTCAAGATCATGTATTTCGACGAGCCCCGGGAGCCCTACGAGACGATGGCGCCGGGCCTGCGCGTGGTGCTCGCCCTCTCGAGCGTCGTGGTGGTGCTGTTCTTCCTCCTGCCCGGGCCGCTGGTCGGCGCCGCAGGCCGGGCCGCCCGGTCTCTGTTCTAGGACAGCCTTGCCCTACCGACTGGGGTCCGCGGCGCGCGCCGAGGGCCATCGCCTGCATGTCCACGAGACCCTCGGCTCCACCAACACGGAGGCGATGGCTCAGGCGCGCGCGGGCGAGACCGGCCCCCTCTGGGTGGTGACCCACCGTCAGGAGGCGGGCCGCGGCCGGCGCGGCAACAGCTGGGCCTCGCTGCCGGGCAACCTCGCGGCGAGCGTGCTGTGGCCCATCGCCGGGGTAGCGCCAGACCACCTCGCCGAACTCGGCTTCGTGGCCGGCCTCGCGCTGATCGAGGCGCTGGAGGCGACCTGCGGCACCCTGCCGGATACCGGATCCGGCAGCGCCGCCCGATCTCTGCAGCTCAAGTGGCCGAACGACGTCCTGCTCGGCGGCGCCAAGCTCGCCGGCCTGCTTCTGGAGGCCGAGACGCTGCCGGGCGGCCGGCGCGCCGCGGTGATCGGCTTCGGCGTCAACGTCGCGGCGGCCCCGGACGGGCTCGCCGCAATGAGCTTGGCGGCGGCGGGTTACGCCGGGGGCGCCGAGGCGCTACTGGAACATCTCTCGGACCGGATGGCCGCGCAGGCGCGCGCCTGGGACCGGGGACGGAATTTCGCTGACCTGCGCGCGGCTTGGCTCGCGCGGGCCGCGGGTCTCGGAACCGAGATCGCGGTGCGCAGCGGCGGGCACATCCTGCGGGGCGTGTTCGAGACGATCGACGAGGGGGGGCGGCTCGTGATCCTCGCCCCCGATGGGAATCGGCATACCGTGACGGCGGGCGAGGTGCATTTCGGAACGGCCGCGACGGCGGCCTGAGTTTGGACGACGACAGATGGCAATGGGACAGGAGGAGCTGGTCTTCCTGCCGCTCGGCGGCGTGGGCGAGATCGGAATGAATGCGGCGCTCTACGGGTTCGGCCCGGAGAAGGGCCGGAAATGGATCATGGTCGATTGCGGCATGGGCTTCGCCGGCGAGGAGCAGATGCCGGGAGTGGACCTGATGTTCCCCGACCTCTCCTTCATCGAGGAGCGGCGCAAGGACCTGCTGGGGATCTTCATCACCCACGCGCACGAGGACCATATCGGGGCGATCTCGGAGCTGTGGCCCCGGCTCAAGGTCCCGGTCTACGCGACCCGTTTCGCCAAGAACCTGCTGGAGACCCGGCGCCTCTCCGAGCCCGGCGCCCCGAAGGTCGAGCTGCGTGAGGTCAAGCCCGGCCGGCGTGTGACCGTCGGACCGTTCGAGCTCGAGTATGTGCCGGTCTCGCACTCGATCCCGGAATCGAACGCCATCGCGATCCGCACCGCCGCGGGCCTCGTGCTCCACACCGGCGACTGGAAGATCGACCCGACCCCGGTGGCCGGCTCGGTCACCTCGCCGGAGGCGTTCACGGCGCTCGGCGACGAGGGTATCCTCGCCATCGTCTGCGACTCGACCAACGTCGTGCGCGAGGGCTTCTCGCCCAGCGAGAAGACCGTGGCCGAGACCCTCAAGACGCTGATCGCGGACGCCCCCCACCGGGTCGCGGTGACCACCTTCGCGTCGAACGTCGCCCGCATCCGCGCGGTCGCCGAAGCCGCCGTCGCCTGCGGCCGCGAGGTCATCGCAGTCGGCCGCGCCATGGACCGGGTGATCGATGTGGCCCGCGAATGCGGCTACCTCGACGGCCTGCCGGAATTCCGCCGCGCCGATTCCTGGAAGAGCCTGCCGCGGGAGCGGGTCGTGGCCCTGCTCACCGGATCGCAGGGCGAGCCGCGGGCGGCGTTGGCCCGGGTCTCCCGCCGGGACCATCCGGATATCAGCCTCACCGCCGGTGATCAGGTGATCTTCTCCTCGCGCGCCATTCCCGGCAACGAGCGCGATGTCGGATCGATCATCAACGACCTGATCGAGCAGGGCGTCGAGGTGATCACCGACCGCACCGACCTCGTCCACGTCTCCGGCCACCCGCGCCGGGACGAGATGGTCGAGATGTACAAGTGGACCCGTCCCGGCACGGCGATCCCGGTCCACGGCGAGGCCCTGCACCTCGACGAGCATGCCCGCTTCGCCAGGGCGCAGGGCGTGCAGAACGTGGTCAAGGCCCGCAACGGCAGCCTGATCCGCCTGAGCCCCGGCACGCCGGCGGTGGTCGACCACGTGAAGGCTGGCCGGCTGTTCAAGGACGGCGACGTCCTGATCGACGAGAAGGACCGGGCGATCCCGGAACGGCGCAAGCTCATGCAGGCCGGCCTGGTCTCGGTGGCGATCGCCATCGACGAGGACGGCGTGGTTCTCGGCGAGCCGGCGGTGGACATCATCGGCCTGCCGAACCGCGGCCGGTCCGGCGAGCCGTTGATCGAAACGGTCGTGGATGCGGTCTCCCGCACCCTGTCGGGGATGTCGCGGGGCAAGCTCAAGGACTCGGAGAGCGTCGAGAAGACGGTCGACCGGGCGGTGCGCACCGCGGTCAACGAGGTCTGGGGCAAGAAGCCCGCCTGCCACGTGCAGGTGGTCGAAGTTTAAGCTACGACGACAGACGAACGGACCACGGCAGGTCCGGTCCAGACCCTCATCCTGAGACCCCTGCACAGGGGGTCTCAGGGGCGCCCTCCAGCGGGACGCGCGATCCTTGGCGCGTTCCTCGGGGCCTTCCTCGGGGCGTTCCTTGGCGGGCGCCTTCGCGGCGGCTCGCGCAGGCCCGAGGATGAGGGTGCGCCTGGAAGCAGCGGCCTGCCGATCGGTACGCGAACGGGGAGGAAGCAACATGATCGGCCGTCTCAATCACGTGGCCATCGCCGTACAGGATCTCGACGCCGCCTGCGCGGTCTATCGCGACACGCTCGGCGCCACGATCACCCCGCCGCTCCCGCAGCCGGAGCACGGTGTCACAGTCGTGTTCGTCGAAGTGCCGAACAGCAAGATCGAGCTGATGTCCCCCCTCGG
>NZ_BACT01000707.1:0-75 GCF_000333255.1 Methylobacterium sp. B1
CTTCGCGCTTCGGCCCGGCTGCCCGTCCAGATGATCGCGGATTCCTTTGCCGACCGCGTTGAAGCACCGCTTCCA
>NZ_BACT01000706.1:0-5325 GCF_000333255.1 Methylobacterium sp. B1
CGGCCGCTGATGGCCACGCTCGCGGCGGGGGCGGCCTCCCTCCATCACGCGGTGGCGGGCCCGGCGGACGGGCGGCCGGTGCTGCTCTCGCCGGGGCTCGGCGGCGGGGCCGGCTATTTCGCGCCGCAGATGGCGGCCCTGACCGCGCGGTTCCGGGTCGTCACCTACGACCATCGCGGCACCGGGCGCTCGCCCGGCCCCCTCGGGCCGGACCACGACATACCCGCCATGGCGCGGGACGCGTGCGCGGTGCTGGACGAAGCCGGGATCGATCGGGCGGACGTGGTCGGCCACGCCCTGGGCGGCCTGATCGCCCTCCAGATGGCGCTGGACGCGCCCGACCGGGTCGGGCGGATCGTGGTGATCAACGGCTGGGACGCCCTGGACCCGGCCACGCGCCGCTGCTTCGCGGCCCGCCGGGCGATCCTGGCGGGGGGCGGCCCGGAGGCCTTCGTGCGGGCCCAGGCGATCTTCCTGTACCCGGCGCCCTGGCTCTCCGCGCAGGCCGAGCGCGTCGCCCACGACGAGGCGCAGGCGCTGGCGCATTTCCCCGGCGCCGAGACCGTGCTGGCGCGCATCGCCGCCCTGGAGCGCTTCACGGTGGCGGAGCGTCTCGGATCGATCGGCCACGAGACCCTGGTGATGGCGGCCCGGGACGACGTGCTGGTGCCCTACACGCGGTCCGAGCGGCTGGCGGCGGCGCTGCCCAAGGCCCGGCTCGCCCTCGCCCCCGACGGCGGCCACGCCCACAGCGTCACCCGGCCCGAGGCGTTCAACCGGGCACTCTTGGACTTCCTCGACCGGGACTGAGCGTTTCTCCTACAGCCGCAGCGCGATCATCGGCAGCGCCACCGCGTCGAGAGCGGCGGCCAGCACCACGAGCAGGGCCGGCCAGCGCAGGGCCGCCGCGGTGCCGATCCGCCCCCGGGCGAAGGCCAGAATCGGCATCGGCGCCAGCGGCAGGAGGTCTCGGATCTGCAGCCCGCCGGGGCCGCCCGCCGGAGCGAGGGCCTGCGCCCCGACCATCAGCCAGAGGCCGAGCAGCGCGCCCCCCGAGAGCCACAGCCGCTCCGCCCGCGGGGGCAGGGGGCCGCGCCGCAGCGCGACCAGCGGCACCAGCAGCGCGACGGCCCAGAGCCCGGAGAGGAAACCGGGCAGCGGGACGGGCAGGGCCATGGGCCCGTGCCCGGCTCCGGCGGGGTGCGGCGTCCCGAGGCTCGCAGCCGAGAGGGCCGGCAGAAGGGCCGGCAAGAGGGCGAGTGCGGCGAGGGGCAGCCGCTCCCGGCAGGTGCGGGCAAGCCGTCCCGGCGGCGGGAACGGCACCAGCAGCATCCCGGCGAGGGGGGCGCAGGCCGGCCGCGCCAGCACCACCAGGGCGATCGCCAGCGTCGCTCCGGCGAGGCGCGCCGGCCTGTACCGGCCCGTCATCGGCCGGGGGCTGAGCAGCGCGGCGGCGAGGGCCGCCAGCGCGAGGACGAGCCCGTCCGGACCGGAGGCGGCCGCGAGGGAGGCCGGCCAGCACAGCAGCGCGAACAGCGCGGCCCGTCCCCGGGTCGCCACGGCCAGAGCGGCGAGACCCAGGCTCAGGAACGCGGCGATGCGGGCGAGCCGGACGAAGGCATCGAGGGCGGACGGGGTCTCGCCGGGTAGATCGATCCAGGCCAGCGCGAGGCAGACCGGCAGGCCGAGGCCCAGGAAGGCGCAGGCCCAGAACCGGCCGTCCCCGGCGAAGGTCAGGTTCACGGCCGCATCCGGTGCGGCGCGGCGGCCCCGGCCCGGCCGATGAGGCGGCAGGCGGATGTGACGGCGGATGTGACCGGGGATGCGCGGAGGGCGCTTCGGGTCGCGTGCGGCATCGCCATCCCGCTCAGCCGGCCCGCTCAGCCGGCCCGCTCAGCCGGCGGTCCGCGCGCGCGCGGACCCCAGGAGGTCCGGCACGAGCCCCGGCAGCGCCGCGGCCAGGAGGCCCGCCGCCCGCAGGACCTCCGCGGCCTCCCCGGGGGAGCGGCGGGCGAGGGCCAGGGCGAGCCGCAGGGGCACCTGCGCGCCGAAGCTCGCCGCCGTCAGGGCGAGGGCCGCGGCGACGCCGTGGTGCTTACCGGCATAGAGGATCTGGCTGCGCAGGAAGTAGAACAGCCGCCGCGCCCGCACCTGCCGGGTCGTGCCCTGGCCGAGATGGCGGGCGACCGCCCCGGCCACGTGCCGCACGGAAAAGCCCGCCGCCCGGGTTCGGGCGCAGAGGTCGGCATCCTCCCAGTAGACGAAGAAGCGCGGGTCGAAGCCGCCGAGCGTCCGGAACAGGTCGCGGCGGATCATCAGGAAGGCGCCCATCACCTGGTCGACGGCGCGGTCCGCGGCATGGTCCCATTCGAGGAGGAAGTGCGGCCGCAGGAGGCCGAGGCGGTCCAGCGCCAGGGCGCGGCCGAGGAGGCCCAGCGCCGAGGGGGTCCGGGCGCAGGAGCGCGCGGTCCGCCCGTCGGGTTCGACGAGGCGCGCGCCGACGATCCCGGTCCGCGGGTCGGCCATCAGCGCGGCCAGAGCCACGCCGAGCGCGTCGGGCGCGACCTGCGTGTCCGGGTTGAGGAACAGGATCGCGGGGGCGTCGCCGGCGGCGGCGCCCTGGTCGCAGGCCCGGCCGAAGCCGAGATTCGTGGCGTTCCGGATCAGCCGGAGCGGGCGGGGCAGGGCGGGCAGGGTCTCGATGGAGCCGTCCGTCGAGGCGTTGTCCACCACGGTGACCTGCACGGCCGCGGCGTCCTGCGCGGCCGCGAGGCTCGCGAGGCAGGCGCGCAGCAGCCCGCCGCCGTTCCAGTTGACGATCACCACGTCGAGGGCAGGGCGGTCGGTCACGGCAGATCTCTCGGCTCATCTCTGGGCAGATCCCGGGGCGGCCCGAGGCGCCCGAGGGCGCCGTCGCGGGCGGCCGCGAGGAGCCTGAGCAGCACGGCGGGCCGCCAGCCCGAATCCGCCCAGTACAACCCGGCCTGGAGCGGCAGGTAGGCGGCCTGGGCGAGCTTCCAGCGCAGCGGCACGTGCGGCAGCCGCCACGCGTAGATCGCGTTGCGCAGATAGGTCCCCATGCGGAACAGGGGCTGGCGCGGCATCGCGATCCCGAAGGCCCGGATCGTCCCGCCGCCGACGCGGTGCGGGATCGCGACGGCGCGGGTCTGGTAGCAGCCGTAGCCGAGGCTCCAGGCGCGAAAGCACCATTCGAGCTCGACCCCGTCGATGAAGAAGTCGCCGCGGAAGGGCCCGACCCGGGCGAAGGCGGCGAGGTCGACGAGCGAGCCCGAGGTCGCCAGGAACTGCACCGGGGCGAGGTCGCCATGCCCCGGCGCGCCGGGACGGGGCGGGTAGGCGGGCGCCTTGTGGCCGGGCGCCGGGGCCGGGGCCGGGCCCACCACCGCCGCCGGGATCCCGGCCGCCCGCAGCCGGTCCTGGGCCGTCAGCAGCGCGGCGGCGAGATCTCCGGGCGGTTCGGCATCCTGGTCGAGGAGGAGGAGGGTCCCGGCGCCCGCGGCCTGGGCGGCCGCGGCGATCCGGTTGAGCGCCTCGGCGATGCCGAGATTCGTCCCCTCCGACAGCAGCGTGACGCCGGCCCGGGCGAGGCGCTCCGCCGCCCCGGCCGGGAGGCCGCCATTGTCGAAGGCGATCACCGCCGCGAAGCCGGCCGAGGCCAGGGCGCACACGCGCTCCACCTGTTCCGGACCCGGCCGGAACAGGGTGACCCCGAGCACGAGGCGGCTGAGCCGCGGGTCAGGCACCGGTCGCGTCCCGGCGGCGATCGCGATCCCTCACGCCTGTTCCACCGCGGCGGTCGCCGCCTCCAGCGCGGCCGTGACGGCGGCGGCCTGCTCGGCGCTGAGCGGACCGCGGGCGAGCCGCATCTGCAGGGCGAGCTTCAGACCCTCCTGAGCGCGCACCACCGAGGGCGGCGGACCGTCGCCCCGGGCGGCCTCGGCCTCCGCCATCCGGGCGAGGATCGCGTCGAGGACCGGGCGGTTGCCGTCCAGGACGGACTGCCCCTCCGGCGTGATCGTGTGCAGCCGCTTGGTGCCCTCCCCGGGGGTGACCGTGACGTGCCCGAGTTCCTCCAGCAGGGTGAGCGTCGGGTAGACCGTCCCGGGGCTCGGGCTGTAGGCGCCCCCGACCCGCTCCTCGATCGCCTTGATGATCTCGTAGCCGTGGCGCGGCTTCTCGGCGATCAGGTGCAGGATGACGAGGCGCAGGTCGCCGTGGGCGAAGAAGCGCGAGAGGTCGCCCCGGCCGCCCCGGCCGAACATCCGGCGCTCCCCGGGTCCACGACCGTGGTGGCCGTGCGGACCGTGCCGCCCGCGGGGATCGGCCCCCATCGGACCGCGATGGGCGCGGACGCGGAAGGCATCGAAGGGATCGGCGTGCAGGACATCCGGGCGGTGTGGGTGCATGATTTTCGACTCGATTTCGATATGTCTAAATATAAGATATATCGAAATCCGGATGCCCGCAAGGCGCCTGCCTCCGACCCGCGACGCCGCCATCCTGGGCGGACGGTGCCGGCGACCCACGGTTTACGGATTCCGCCGGTTCCGTTAGTGCGACAGGTGTCCGACAGGATGACCGCTCCCGCGCCGCCTTGCGCCCCCGACGCTGCCCGCCAGCTGCCGCCCATGACCCGATCAGAGCCCCGCGCCTCGACCGCGCCCGCCCGGCGGGCGGCCGATGGATGCCGCGCCTCGTGACGGCCCGCGGCGAACGCCCCTCCGCAGAGTCCTGAGATGCGCCGCGGCTCCGACGGGACCGGCCGGACCTCGGCCCTGACGCGGATGCGGCGCCGCCTCGGCCGGCTGCGCGATCCGCTGGCCAAGCCGGCGGCGCTGCACCGCCGCTGGGCCGGTGCGGCGACCGGTGCGGATCTCGAGGCGCGCCTGATCGGCGCCCTCGCCCCGCATGTCGACGCGGCCTTCTACGCGAGCTGGTACGGGATCACGGCCGATCCGGTGCGCGACTACCTCGTCCACGGCTGGCGCGAGGGCCGCGACCCGCGCCCCGACTTCGACTCCGCCGCCTACCTCGCCGACCGCCCCTACCTCGCCCGGGCCGGCATCAACCCGTTCCTGCACGCCCTCACGCGCCGGCGCGCCCGGGCCAGCGGCGAGGGTGGCGGCGCGGGCGGGGCGGCCGGCGCGGCCGGCGCGCCCCTGCCCAAGCCCGACACGGCCCAGGCCGAGCGCCTCGCCCGCCGCCTCGTGGACAGGGCCTTCTACCTGGCCAACAACCAGACCTCGCCGCCGCCGGCGTCGATCCGGTCGACCACTACATGGCCTCCGGCTGGCGCGAGGGCCG
>NZ_BACT01000705.1:0-774 GCF_000333255.1 Methylobacterium sp. B1
CCCCGCATGGTCCGCTGCGTCACGGTGGAGGTGCGGGAGGGCACGCTGGTCATCGACTGGGCGTCGCGCGCGTCGCGTCATCGGAAGGCGGCAGTGGATGGCGATGCGATCCTCGTCGACGGGCGGATGCCTTGCGGCCGTCCTCCTGCCGCCGATAAGCTCACCGTCAACGTCCAGGCGCCGACGATCGACGGCGTGACGATCAGCGAGCGCGGCGAGGTCGAGGTCGGCGGTATCGCGTCGCCCGCCTTCCGCGCCAGCGTTCCCGGCAGCGGCCGGATCGCGCTGCAGGATCTGAAGGCGGATCGGACGCGCTTCACGATCGGCGGCAGCGGGGTGATCGTTGCGAGCGGGGCGCTGGGCCAACTCGGCGTGACGATCGGCGGGTCCGGCCGGATCGACACGCGCGCGGCGCGGGCAAGCGCCATCGCCGTCTCGATCGGCGGTTCGGGCACCGTTGATGCCACGGTCGACGGGCCGGCCTCGGGAGCGATCGGGGGATCGGGGCGGATCGCGATCGGCGGCCATCCGACATGCAGCTTCCGCAAGCTCGGCAGCGGCACGATCACCTGCCCGGTCGGCTGAAGGAGGGCGGCGATGAAGCTACGGATCGCGATGGTGGTGGGCACCTGTGGCATGATGAGCCTGGCGGCGGCGCCTCTGCCCAAGCCGCAGCTGATGGTGGTCGGCCTTCCGCATTTCGGTAATCCGGGGCGCGACATCGCCGATACCAAGGTGGAGAATGTGCTGACACCGCAGCGCCAGCGCGAGATC
>NZ_BACT01000704.1:0-3204 GCF_000333255.1 Methylobacterium sp. B1
GCAGGGCGAGAAGGACGAGCCACGCCGCGAGATACGAGGCCGCGGCCCCGCGGCAGCCGCCCGCGAGCAGGCAGACGGCCAGGAGGACGAGCCCGGCGAGGCCGAGCAGGGCGGGGCGCCTCACGGCGTCGCCTCCAGGCGGGTGCGATCCTCCGGGGGCAGGCTCGCCACCGGGGTATCCTGGCTGAGCTGGAGGGCGCGGAGATAGGCGATGATCGCCCAGCGGTCGGCCGAGGGGATCATCTGGGCCATGCCGAACATGGACTTCCGGCCGTTCGAGATGGCGTCGTAGAGCTCGGCCGCTGAGGCCATGCGCACGGGCTCCGCCGTGAGATTGCCGGCGGAGGGAAATCCCCGGGCCACGATCATGCCGGCGCCGCGCCCGTCCTGCCCATGGCAGGGGGTGCAGAAGACTCCATAGCGTTCCCGGCCCTGGTCGAGCAGCGCCCGGCTGATCGTCTGCGGCTGCGGCGCCGTCCGGGCCGGATCGATCCGCGGCACGGTGCCGGCCACCGGCTGGCGCATGGTGATCTCCCGGGGAAAGAAAGGGTTCTTGTCCCAGGTCTTGGCCCGGGCCTGATCGGCCATGTCGGCCTCGCCGCAGGCCGCCAGCGGCGCCAGGGCGAGAAGAGCGAGCGGCACGGTGCGGAGGGCGGCGCGCCTCATCGCGGGATCCGCCGGAGCTCGAGGGGACGCCCGGCCTCGGCCGGCAGGGCCGCGAGCCGCCGCTCGATCCGGCCTGCGTCGAACCGGTCACCCCGCGCCTCCGCGGAGAGGAAGAACCGGTCCTCGGAAGCCCGCAGGAAGCCCGGGATGTTGAAGGCCGGGTGATTCAGGCGGGGCAGGCGGTTGAGCACGAGGAGCGCGAAGTGGATCGCCACGCAGCCCGCTATCATCGCGACGGAGACGCTCGGCACCACGAACGAGGGCCAGGACAGGCGCGGGCGCCCGCCGATCAGGAAGACGTAATCGTAGGCCGTGGCGTAGAGGCACAGGGCGAAGAAGCCGACACCGCCGAGCAGGGCCCCGGCCAGGGCGTAGGGCAGGATCGAGCGTCCCTCCAAGCCCAGTGCCCGCAGGGTGCGGGGCATCGGCACCGGCCCGTGCCCGTCGAGATGGACGTGATCCGGACTGATCCCAGAGACCGCCTGGAGGGCAGCGGCGAGGTCGCCCTGACTCGCGAAGGTCGCGGACACGCCCCACAGGGGCGCGGTGACCGGGTCGTCCTCCGGGCGACCGGTGGCCCGGGATGCGGCCGCGCGGGCCGCCTCCTGCGCGGCCGGCGACACCATCAGGGCGAGGCGGCGGCTCTCGACGATCGACACGGCCGGCAGGTAGCGCAGGAACAGGAGGAGCAGGGTCAGGAACAGGCCCACCGAGCCCGCAAAGGTGGCGATACCCCAGACATCCGTCGTGTAGGGCAGCCGCGAGGACGGCAGGAAATCCTGCGTCAGGGTGACGACCAGGACCATGACGTGGTCGGCATAGGCGCCGATCGCCACGAGAAGGCCCACCACCGTGATGGCGACCGGCGCCGTCCGGGCCCGCGCCGACCACAGGATCTGTGCGGGCAGGACGAGGCACAGGATCGCCGTCCAGGACACGAGGGCGTGGTCGCCGGTCATGCGCCGGACCAGGACGCCGCGCCCCGCGGCGTCGCCATTGAGGAACGTGTCGAAATACTCGGCCGCGTAGCAATAGGCGCTGGCGCAGCCGAGACAGAGCAACAGCCGCCCGAGCACGTCGAGATGGCGGTCCGTCACCAGGGCGCCGAGGCCGTAGACGAGGCGGATCAGCATCACGATCACCGCCGTGACGCCGACGCCGGAATAGACTGCATTCACCAGGAAGCTCACCGGCAGCAGCGTGCTGTGCCAGCCGGGCATCAGCGAGCCCGCCAGCATCACCGAGGCCCCGGTCTGGACCGAGACCACCAGCAGCACGCCGAGCAGCGCCACCGTCCGGTAGGCCTGAACCCAGATCTGCCAATGGGCCGCCGAGCCGCGCCAGCCCGAGGCGAGGATGCCGTAGACCTGCGCGCGCAGCAGCGCGCGCTTCCGGGTCGCTGCCTTCGTCTCCCGCTGGCGCATCGCCTCCGCGTGGGCACGGTCGCGCAACGTGGCGAGGTCCGGCAGCAGGCCGATGAACCAGAGGCTCACGCAGATCACCAGGAAGGACACGATGTCGATCGCGTCCCAGAGGAGTGGCGAGCGGAACTGCGGCCAGAGATCGTAGGTGTTGGGGTAGGGCAGGTTCCAGAAGAAGAACCACGGCCGTCCGAGATGGATGATCGGGTAGAGCCCGGCGGCCGCGGTGGCCAGCAGTGCCAGGGTCTCGGCCACGCGGTTCACCGCCCCGCGCCACTCCGCCCCGAGCAGGAGCAGGATCGCCGAGACCAGCAGGCTGCCGGACGCGACACCGATCCACCAATCGTAGCTCGCGATGTCGAGGGCCCAGACGACGGCGTTGTTGTTCGCCCAGATGCCGGGACCGGCATAGAGCAGATAGCCGAGGGTGAGCACGAACAGGCCGAGGAGCGAGGCCGCCGCCGCGAAGGCGATCCACCAGCGCCGGTTCCCCGGATGCGTCAGCGGGATCGCCGTGACCGCGCCGCCGATCCCCTGAAGGGTCTCGTCGGGCCGGATCAGGGGGCCGGGCTGCGGACCGCCGGAGAGGGGGCCGGCCATGCTCAGCCCTCCCGTCCGTTCGGATCCGCGGCGGGCGCGAGCCCGGCGAGATAGGTGGTGCGCGGCCGCGTGTTCAGGTGGCCGAGGAGCGCGTATTCCCGCGTGTCCCGCCGGGCGGCCGAGACCCGGCTTCCCGGATCGGCGACGTTGCCGAAGGTGATCGCCCGGGTCGGGCAGGCGCCCTGGCAGGCGGTCTCCACGGCCCCGTCGGGGATCGGCGCGTGGGCGTCCTTGGCCGATGTGATCCGCGCCGCCGTGATCCGCTGGATGCAGTAGGTGCACTTCTCCATCACGCCCCGGGACCGGACCGTGACCTCGGGATTGCGCTGCTGCTGCTCCACCGGGGTCATGCCGCCGGTGTAATCGAGGTAGTTGAAGCGGCGGACCTTGTAGGGGCAGTAGCTCTGGCAGGTGCGGGTTCCGACGCAGCGGTTGTAGACCTGCAGGTTCAGGCCCTCGCTGTCGTGGAGGGTCGCCTCCACGGGGCAGCCGAGTTCGCAGGGCGCCTGCTCGCAAT
>NZ_BACT01000703.1:0-2679 GCF_000333255.1 Methylobacterium sp. B1
GGGAAGCGAGGTCCTTGGCCCCGATCATCAGCGGGATCAGGAAATTGCCGAAGGTCGCGGGGATCGACGGGATCAGGAAGAACCAGACCATCACCACACCGTGGATGGTGAAGGCCTTGTTGTAGGTGTCGTTGGTCATGATCGCGCCGTTCGGCACGACCAGAGCGAGGCGGACCACGCCCGCCGCCAGGGCGCCGATCACGAAGAAGCCGGTGATCGAGGCGAGGTAGAGGATCGCGATGCGCTTGTGGTCGGTGGTGAGAAACCACGAGCGCAGGGTCGATTCCGCATGCAGGTAGTCGGATTTGCGCCCGATCGTGGATTCCGGGGTGTGGGGTTCCCGGTGGGCGGTGCCGCCGATGCTGCCCGATGCGCTCATCGTGTCGCCCTCGATAGGTAGCGTCGGAAGCCGGACGTCAGGACGCTCGCGCGCTCGTCCGACCCCGATCCGCGGGCCGCGATGTTCACAGGTCTGAGGCGGACATCGCCGCTGGCGACAGGGCGCGACGGGCCCCCTCTCCCGGGCGGGAGAGGGTTTGGGTGAGGGACGAGAAGGCTCAGGATCGAGCACATTCTTGAAGCATCGACAGGTCGCGCCTCGTCTGGAGCGTTCTCATCCCTCACCCTGTCCCTCTCACGCTCGGGAGAGGGGACCCGCGCTCGATCCTGAAAACGCAAGGCCAGATCGGAGGTGTGAAACCGCGAGCAGGGCGAAGAGCTGGTCCGGTGCAGCTTGCGATCCGACGACTGAATTTTCAGGTTGACGCAGCTCATCATCGTGTCGCGTCCGCGGCTTTCGAGGTCGGGTAGGCTTTCAGGAAGTCGATCAGCGTCCCGAGTTCGTCCGCCGGGATCCGGCCGGCGAAGCTCGGCATCACCTGCTTGCCCCCGCCGGCGAGCCGGTCGCCGTTCGGATTCAGGATTTTCTCGCGCAGCCACGCCGCGTCGGCGGTGACGGTGCGGCCGTCGGCGAGCCTCACCTGCGACCCGAACAGGCCCGCGAGGCTCGGCGCCTTCACGGACGTGCCGGGCTCGTGGCAGCCGGCGCAGCCATAGGCCTCGTAGAGGGCCCGGCCCGCCGCGATCTTGCCCTGCTGCGCGCCGGCATGGGTCAGCCAGTCCTGGTAGTCGCCGGGGTTCATGAAGGTGACCTCGCCGCCCATCACGGAGTGGTCGGTGCCGCAATATTCCGAGCAGTAGAGATGGTAGGTGCCGGTCTTGTCGGCCTTGAACCACAGGTCGGTGTAGCGGTCGGGCAGGGCGGCGACCTGCATCCGCACGGCCGGCAGGTAGAGGGCGTGGATCACGTCCTGGCTGATGATGTGCAGGCGGATCGGCTGGCCGATCGGCAGGTGCAGGTTGTTGATCTCGGACTGGCCCGTCGGGTGCTGGAACTTCCACATCCATTGCCGGCCGATCGCCTCGACCACCATGGCGTCGGGGGGCGGGTTCTTGGACTGGATGAACAGCTTCGCGCCCCAGACGAAGAAGATCAGCGTCAGCAGGAACGGGATCAGCATCCAGCTGATCTCGATCAGGTTCGAGCGGATGCCCGAGGGGCTCCGGTCCGCCTCGGACCCCTCGCGGTAGCGCAGGGCGAAGTAGGTGATCGCCACGAAGACCGGGACGGTCAGGAGCAGCGTCAGGACCGTGAAGGCCAGGATGAGCAGGTCGGTCTCGCTCGCGGTGGCGGAGACCGCCGCCGGCCAGAGCTGGAGGGAATCGTGGCTCGGCGTCATCGCGCAGCGGGCTCCGCCGGTTCGAGGGAGCGGCCGACGATCAGGTCCATGGCGCGCCCGATCGGGATTCGGGCGCGGGTCCGGGCTTCGTCCCGGTAGCCGTAGCCGGCGAGAGACGCCTCGGCCGCCGCCCGCGCACGGTCGATATCGGCGTACGGGTCGGCCTGAAGGTTCGGAGGCGGCGGCGCCAACTGCGTGGTCTGCTGCGGCGTCAGGGCCGGCAGGGCCCGGCGCTGACGCGCCGCGAAGGTGTCCATCAGCCAGATCATCGTCCCAACGACCGCCAGGACCGTGAGCGCGAGGCCCGCCATCACCATCACGGTGTTGCGGACATTGACGTCCCGGGTCTCGTGCCCGGGCTCATTCGGATCGCGCTGGGTGTTGGCAGCCGGACGGGGCGGCCGCCCGTTCAGGAGCCCGCTGCCGCGCAGGGTCAGCCCGGCAAGGATAGCCGGGATCAGCCCGGAGGGGCCGTCGGCGCTCATGCCGGCCTCCCGGCGCGCCGGGCGTCGGAGGCCACGCGGTCCGCCCGCGGCCGCAGCACCGGCCGGAGCGCGGCCGCGAGGCAGGCCACGGCAGCGGCGGCGAGCACGTCGCTCGGCCGGAGGACGAAGCGGTCGCGCACCGCCGGGGTGATCAGCCAGAACATCTCCAGGGCGTGGACGGCCACCGCCGCGCCGGCCAGGATCCGGGTGGTCGGGCGTCCCGGCCGGAGGGTCGCGAGCCCGGCCAGCACGACGACGGCGCCGGCCACGACCGCCAGCGCCCGCCCGACCCAGCCGCCGCGGGCGAAGTACCACGTCACCTCGGGCGGCAGATTCGCCGACCAGACGATCAGGAACTGGACGAAGTGCAGATAGGCCCAGAGGCCCAGAAGCACCACGAGGGGCACCAGCCGGCCCCGTCCGGGCGCGGTACGGCCGCGGCCCGACGGGCTCCG
>NZ_BACT01000702.1:0-109 GCF_000333255.1 Methylobacterium sp. B1
CCGGTTGATGTTGAAGCCGTCCGGCTCGGTGCCGATGGCGATGACCTCGGCGCCGAGCTCCCACAGGGTCTCGGGGGCGACCCGGTAGGCCGCGCCGTTGGCGCAGTCG
>NZ_BACT01000701.1:0-17454 GCF_000333255.1 Methylobacterium sp. B1
GAAGCGTCTGGTAGAACGAAGGTTTTCACCCTCCTGAGGTGCCGCGCGAGCGGCTTCGAAGGCGGGCTCCAGGGAACACCGAGATATCTGGAGGCCTCCTGCGAGGCCTCCGCTTCGCTCCGGCACCTCGGGACGAGGTGATCTGACAGGACGCATGATGACCGATTTTGCCCCCGTCGACGGTACCGCGATCGCACAGGCGCTGCGCCAGCGCGCGGCGGAGAAGATCCTCGTCCTCGACGGTGCGATGGGCACCGTGATCCAGCGGCTGAAGTTCTCGGAAGAGGATTTTCGCGGCGACCGGTTCAAGGATCACGGCCACGATCAGAAGGGCAACAACGACCTGCTGATCCTGACGCAGCCCGACGCGATCCGGCAGAGCACGTTGAAGCGCACCAGCCGGTCCATGCCGGCGATGCCGATCGCCGAGAGCAGCGCGCCGATCGTCGTGGGGATCAGCGTGACGAACAGGGCGACGAGGACGATCACGGGGATCGAACCGCCCGCGTAGCTCGCGAAGCTCGGGATCGAGGCCACCGCGAAGACGAACACGATGGTGAGCCCGGCGAGCAGGATGTTCAGGGCGATCTCGTTCGGCGTCTTCTGCCGCGAGGCGCCCTCCACCAGGGCGATCATCCGGTCGACGAAGGTCGAGCCGGCCGCCGCGGTGATGCGGACCTTGATCTCGTCCGAAAGAACCTGCGTGCCGCCGGTCACCGCCGAGCGGTCGCCGCCGGATTCGCGGATCACCGGTGCGGATTCGCCCGTGATGGCGGCCTCGTTCACGGAGGCCACGCCCTCGATCACCTCGCCGTCGGAGGGGATCAGGTCGCCGGCCTCGACCAAGACGACGTCGCCGACCTTGAGGGCGGTGCCCGGCACCGTCTCGTAGGCCCGGCCCGCCCCCTTGAGGCGCTTGGCCGTCATCTCGGTGCGGGTGCGCCGCAGGCTGTCGGCCTGGGCCTTGCCGCGCCCCTCCGCGAGGGCCTCGGCGAAGTTGGCGAAGATCAGGGTGAACCACAGCCAGAGGATGATCTGGCCGGAGAAGGCGAGGTCGCTGCCGCCGGTGACGAGGTCGCGGGCGAACAGGACCGTGGTGAGCGCCGCCACGACCTCGACCACGAACATGACCGGGTTGCGGATCATGGCGCGGGGATCGAGCTTCCTGACGGAGCCGATGAGGGCCGGCCCGATCAGGGCGGCACTGAACAGGGATGATGTCTGACGCGACATGGAAGATGTCCGGAAGGGGTGGGGAGCCCGGCGCGGCGCGCCGGGCGCTTTTGGGATCAGAGGGCCAGCCTGCCGGCCGTCAGGGCGTAGGCGGCCAGGAGGGCGAAGCCGCCGAGCAGGACGACGCCGAGGAGCGCCAGGACGAGGTCCGACGTCCGCAGGGGCGGGGCACCGGCGCGGTCGCGCCGGTGCGGCTGCCGGTGCAGCACGAGGTGGTGGCGCGCGACGCGCCGGGCGGGGAGGGCGCGGGGCATCTCAGCCCCCCGTCGCGAAGGTCTGGCCGGCCGCGCCCGCGAGGTGCTCGACCACGGGGCCGAGGGCCAGCGAGGGGAAGAAGGTCAGGCCGCCGATGATCAGGATCACGCCGACGAGGAGCCCGACGAACAGGCCGCCATGCGTCGGGAACGTGCCCGCGGAGGCCGGGACCGTCTTCTTGGCGGCGAGCGAGCCCGCGATGGCCAGGACCGGGATCTTCACGAAGAACCG
This sequence comes from Methylobacterium sp. B1, assembly GCF_000333255.1. Taxonomy (NCBI): domain Bacteria; kingdom Pseudomonadati; phylum Pseudomonadota; class Alphaproteobacteria; order Hyphomicrobiales; family Methylobacteriaceae; genus Methylobacterium; species Methylobacterium sp. B1. The sequence continues at coordinate 1,720 of NZ_BACT01000701.1, forward strand.
GCCGACCAGCATGCCGATGGCCAGGGTGCTGTTGTAGAACAGCGTGTTGGCCGTCAGCCCGCCGAAGGCCGAGCCGTTGTTGGCCGCCGCCGACGTGTAGGCGTAGAGGATCTCCGAGAAGCCGTGCGGACCGGCATTGGCCGGGCCGGCGAGGCCCGCCGGCACCACCGTCGCCAGGGCGGTGAAGCCCAGCATCATCAGCGGCAGGCAGAGGATGCCGAGCATGGCCATCTTCACCTCCTTCGCCTCGATCTTCTTGCCGAGGTATTCGGGGGTGCGGCCGACCATCAGGCCCGCCACGAAGATCGCCACGATCACGAAGATCAGCATGCCGTAGAGGCCGGCGCCGACGCCGCCGATGATGATCTCGCCGAGCTGCATGTTGAGCAGCGGGATCAGGCCGCCAAGCGCCGTGAACGAGTCGTGCATGGCGTTGACGGCGCCGCAGGAGGCCGCCGTGGTGATCACCGCGAACAGCGCCGAGGCGGCGATGCCGAAGCGGGTCTCCTTGCCCTCCATGTTGCCGCCGGTCAGCCCGAAGCTGTTCAGGACGGCGCTGCCGTGGGCCTCGGCCCAATAGGTGACGAGGACGCCCGCGAGGAACAGGATCCCCATGGCGCCGAGGATCGCCCAGCCCTGGCGCTCGTCGCCGACCATGCGGCCGAAGACGTTGGTCAGCGCGGCGCCGATCACGAAGATCGAGACCATCTGGACGAAGTTCGACAGGGCGGTGGGGTTCTCGAACGGGTGCGCGGCGTTGGCGTTGAAGAAGCCGCCGCCATTGGTCCCGAGCATCTTGATCGCCACCTGGCTCGCCACCGGTCCGAGCGCGAGGGTCTGGTGCGCGCCCTCCAGGGTCGTGGCGTCGACGTAGGCGCCGAGCGTCTGCGGCATGCCCTGCCAGACGAGGAACAGCGTGTAAGGCACGCAGATCGGCAGAAGCACGTAGAGGGTGGCGCGGGTCACATCGACCCAGAACGAGCCGATCGTGCCCGACGAGGCGCGGGCGAACCCGCGGATCAGCGCCACCGCCACCGCGATGCCGGTCGCCGCCGACAGGAAGTTCTGGTGCGTCAGCCCCAGCATCTGGGAGAGGTACGAGAGCGTGGTCTCGCCGCCGTAGGACTGCCAGTTGGTGTTGGTGATGAAGCTGGTCGACGTGTTGAACGCGAGATCCGGCGCCACCGCGGTCTGATCGGCCGGATTGAGCGGCAGCACCGCCTGCAGCCGCAGGATCGCGTACAGCACCGCAAAGCCCAGCACGTGGAACAGGATGACCGCGCCCGTATAGGCCAGCCAGTGCTGCTCCTGGCGGGCATCGATGCCGGACACGCGGTAGAGCCCGCGCTCGACGGGGCCGAGCACGGGTGAGAGGAGGGTGCGCTCTCCGGTGAAGACCCGGGTCATGTACGATCCGAGGGGCTTCACGAGCGCCAGAACGACCGCGCAGTAGAGCGCGATCTGGATCCAGCCGTTGAGGTTCATGGGGGAGATCCGTCAGGGCCGCTCAGAACCGCTCGGGGCGGACGAGGGCGTAGGTGAGGTAGACGAGGAGGCCGGCGGTCACGCAGGCGCCGAGGGCGAGGTCGAGGGTCATGGCGGACTCTCTCAGAGCCGATCGCAGGCGGCCGCGTAGCCGGCGGCGGCGGCGAAGAAGGCGAGCGCTCCGGCGAGGAAGACGATGTCGAGCATGGGGGTCAGGTCCGGTTCGGCGGACCGGCCGCGGAGGTTCCGCACCCGGCCTTGGCCGACCATCAGTGTCGCCTCGAACCGCGTTAGGGTTCGAGCGAGGACCGGGGCGGAACTTATAAGGGTCGCGTTAGGATCGTGCGCGTCCGACGAAGCTCGCACGCAACGCGCCGCAGGCTGCCGGCATCGTCAGCCGCGCGGCGCCGGGGCAGAGCGCACGCCACAGCGCCCGATCCAGCCGGATCACGCCCGCGGCCTCGCCGCGAATGCCGCCATAGATCAACCCACAAGCGTGGCAGCGCCCGGCGACGGGTACGATGGGGCAGGCGCAGGGCGCGGCCAAGCCAATCTGCGGCGACCGCCCGGGTGCGGGACAGGACGGCGCTCCGGAGGGCTGGTCGTCCGGACCGAGCGCCGTAACCGCGGCGCTCATCGAGCGGTGAAGGGTTCGGGGATGTTCAGAGCCAGCAGCAGGACCGAGATGGCCGACCAAGCGCCGAGCGTGACGATCATCAGCGCGAAGACGCGGTCGGCCCGACATTCGGCGAGGATATGGCGAAGGATCTGCATGGGGGAGCTCCATCCGGGCATGTGCCCGGTGGCGCGATCACGTCCCCGTCGGCCGTGAGGATCCAAGACGGCTGCAGAGCATCCGGCGTAGGGATGTCATCAGGATCGCGAGCGACTGCGAGGTCAGGCGTCCCGTCGTCGGCGGCCGTGGTCTGCGGCTGTGCCGCCAGCGCCGTGGCAAGACCGAGGAAGCTCGGATCGAGTTCGTGCAGGAAGCAGGGCGGCGAGCTGTACGGGCCGACTTCCAGGTCGGCGCATGCGGAAGACGTAACCGTCGGCCCCTGCGGCCGGGATGCGTCTGAAGTCATGATTCGGCCCTTCCCGGTGTGGCTCGTCCGCGCCCGCGGCCGGACATCCGCATCGAAGCGGACGCCGACCTCTGCATCGTCCGTCTCGCGACCGGCCCTATGCCGGTTCGGTCTCGGGCTGCTCGGTCGAACTGAACACGACGTCGCCGGTCCGCTCGCAGATCACGCTCACCGACGTCGCACCCTTATCCCGATGCTGGATGGGCAGTTGCGCCAGCGCGTAGGCCGTCGCCGCCTCAAGGTCGCACGGCCAGAGCTTGGTAAAGCTCTCGCGCTTTCCCTTACGAAAAGTGATCTTGTAGGCCATTATTTCCTCCGTTTTCACGGAAGATACACTGTACCTGACGCGACGCGACGCCTCGCCCAGACATGGCACCGATGCGTCCGGGGCGGGCACGGATGATCGGCGGCCGTGACGGACCGGCTGAAATCGACGGTCTGTTTCGAGTTGCCACACCTGTGGGCACATCGTTCACCGCAACGCGACAGCAGTTCTGACGCCGCTTGATCCGACAATTGGACCATGTAACGGTGTCGAATAATGAATAGCCAGGCTTCGGACAACGCGTGTGTCCGGCCTCACGCGGCAAGCCGCGGCGCCCTCGAAGCGTCGTTGTCAGGGTGGTCCGAGCCATGTCTCACACGCCGGCCGGGTCCCCGTTCGAGACGTCTGCGGATGCGCTGGGGGCCGCGATCCGGACAGCCGGATCGCCCGAGGACGGCGTCGCCAGGCACAAGCTCATTGATCTGCTGGATCGCGAGTTTTTCCGCTTCCTGGGCGCCGGTCTCGGAGATCGCCATCGTGCCGGTGATCGAGTGCAGGATGCCGACCGTCACCTCGCTGTCGGTCACCGCGAGGCCGGTGGTGTTCACCGCCGCGGTCGGCGGCGCCGCCCAGGCATTCCGCGGCATCAGCGCCAGCGCCGGGGCGCCGGCCAGTCCCATGAGCAGCCTGCGCCGCAGCGGGGAGCGCAAGCCGTGATCGGCGCCGGTCTCGGTGTCGTCTGCCATGTGCCTGACCCTGTTCGCGTCCGGGGCCTTGAGAGGCGGCCGCGGATCGACGAGCGCAGGCTAGGTCCTGGGTTGCGGTGCGGCCTATACGCGATTTTGCGTATGGCCGTACTCTTGCATGCGGTGCACCATCGCCGCGGAATACTTTGAGGTTGGGGTGACGGGGAGCGCGAAGAGCGTGAGCACCGTTCGGGTGCTCGATGTTTCGCGCGCGCCCGCGCCCGTCGGCGTCGCATGCGCCGCGCCGGCCATGGGCGGCGGCCGGGTCGTCCGGTCTCCGGCGCCATGAGCGGTCCGCAGCGCATCATCCCGATCCGCCGGGACTACAACCGCTTCGTCGCCGACGAGACCCTGGAGGACTACGCCCTCCGCTTCACCGCCAAGAAGGCGCGGCGCTGGTCCAGTCTGGAGGTGGCGCAGACCGCGCTCGGGTCGATCTCGTTCCTGGCGCTCGAGGCGATCGGCGGGACGCTGGCGCTGACGGCCGGGCTCCCCAACACGGTGGCGGCCGTCCTGGTCGTCGGCCTGATCATCTTCGCGACGGCGGCACCGATCACGGTCTACGCCGCCCGTCACGGCGTCGACATGGATCTCCTCACCCGCGGCGCCGGGTTCGGCTATCTCGGCTCGACCGTCACGTCGCTGATCTACGCGAGCTTCACGTTCCTGTTCTTCGCCATCGAGGCGGCGATCATGGCGCTGGCGCTGCAGCTCTGCTTCGGGCTGCCGCTGGGCGTCGGCTACCTGCTCTGCGCCGGGGCGGTGATCCCGCTCGTCGTCTACGGGATCCGTCTGATCAGCCGGTTCCAGATCTGGACGCAGCCGATCTGGATCGGGCTGAGCCTGCTCCCGCTGATCTTCGTGGCGGCACAGGGCGCGGGGCCGCTGCGCGCGCTCACCGTCTTCCCGGGCCTCGACGGCGGCGGCGCCGGCTTCGATCTCGCCCGATTCGGGCTCGCCACGGGCGTCCTGCTGGCGCTGCTGGCGCAGGTCGGCGAGCAGGTCGACTTCCTCCGCTTCGTGCCGGAGCCGGCAGGTCCGCGCGACCGCCGCTGGTGGCTGGCGGTCCTGGCGGGCGGCGCGGGCTGGATCCTGCCCGGCATGCTGAAGATCCTGCTCGGCGCCGCCCTCGCGGTCCTGGCCCTGGGGCACGGCGTCCCGCCCGAGCACGCTGCCGAGCCGACCCGGATGTATGCGGTGGCCTTCGGCTATCTGACGGGGGAGGGCAGCCGGGCAGCACTGCTGCTCACCGGGCTGTTCGTCATCGTCTCGCAGCTCAAGATCAACCTCACCAACGCCTATGCCGGCTCGATCGCGTGGTCGAACTTCTTCTCCCGGCTGACCCACAGCCATCCGGGACGGGTGGTCTGGCTCGTGTTCAACGTCGCCATCGCGGTGCTCCTGATGGAGCTCGGTATCGACAAGACCATCGAGAGCACGCTGCCGCTCTACGGAGCCGTGGTCTCGGCCTGGGTCGGGGCGCTCGCCGCGGACCTCGCGGTCAACAAGCCGCTGGGCCTCTCGCCTCCGGGGATCGAGTTCAAGCGCGCCCATCTCTACGCCGTGAACCCGGTGGGGACCGGCGCCATGGCGCTGGCGCTGACGGCTGGCGGCGCGGCCTATCTCGGCTGGCTTGGCCCGATCCTGCAGCCCTTCGCGCCGCTGCTCACCCTCGCCGTCGCCTTCGGCGCCGCGCCGGCGATCGCCTGGGCGACGGGGGGGCGCTGGTATCTCGCCCGGACGCCCAAGCAGGATTGGGGCACCGCCGAGGTCACCTGCCGGGTCTGCGAGTTGCCCTTCGAGGGCGAGGACATGGCCCATTGCCCGGCCTACGACGCGCCGATCTGCTCGCTCTGCTGCTCGCTCGACGCCCGCTGCGGCGACCTGTGCAAGCCGCACGGAAGGCTGGAGGTGCAGGCGCAAGCCGTAGCCGCCCGGATCCTGCCGGGCCGGACCGCAGCCTGGATCGGCGCGCCGCTCGGCCGCTACCTCGCGGTGATGCTGACGCTCTGCGCGGTGATCGGCCTGATCCTCGGCATCGTGCATGCGGGCGCGACGATTGCCCACCCGGAGAATCGCGAGTTCCTGCGCACGGCGCTGACCAGCGTGTTCTTCACCCTGGTGGTGATCCTCGGCGTGGTGGCGTGGCTGTTCGTGCTCGCCCAGGAGAGCCGGCGCGTCGCCCAGGCCGAGACGATGCGCCAGACCGCGCTCTACCAGGCGGAGATCGCCGCCCATAAGATCACCGACGCCAAGCTGCAGGAGGCCAAGGAGCGGGCCGAGGCCGCCAACCAGGCCAAGAGCCGCTACGTGGTCGGGATCAGCCACGAGCTGCGCACGCCGCTCTCCACGGTGCTCGGCTACGCGCAGCTCCTGGAATCGGATCCGGCGATCCCGGCGCACCGCCTCAACGGTCTCCGGGTGATCCGCCGCAGCGCCCAGCACCTGTCCGGGCTGATCGACGGCCTCCTCGACATCTCGCGCATGGAGGCCGGACGCCTTCAGATTCACCGCGACGAGGTGCGCCTCGCGGATTTTCTCGACCAGCTGGTCGACATGGTCCGGCTCCAGGCGCGCGAGGCGGGGCTGGAGTTCCGCTTTTCGCGGCCGGAGATCCTGCCGGCCGTGGTCGCCACCGACGAGAAGCGGCTGCGCCAAGTGCTGCTCAACCTTTTGTCGAACGCCATCAAGTTCACGGAAACCGGCACCGTCTCGCTGGACCTGAGCTACCGGAGCCAGATCGCGATCTTCACGATCCGCGACACCGGTCCCGGCATCCCGGAGGCGGATCTCGCGCGGATCTTCGAGCCGTTCGAGCGCGGCTCGACACCGGCCGCCCGCAGCACGCCGGGGACCGGGCTCGGGCTCACCATCGCCAACCTGCTGGCCCAATTGCTGGGCGGCGAGATTACCGTGACGGCGGCGCCGGGCGGCGGCACGCAGGCGCGTCTGCGGCTGATGCTGGCCTCCGTGGCCCAGCCGGCACCGATTGTCCCGCCCGCGCCGGCGGCGGCCCCGGAGAGGGTCTATGCGGGCGCGCGACGCACCGTCCTGGTCGCCGACGACGACAGCGCCCACCGCGCGCTGATGCGGGCGATCCTGGAGCCGCAGGGCATCTCCGTCCTGGAGGCCGGCTCGGGGCCGGAGTGCCTGGCCATCGTCGCGCGGGGCGGGGTCGACCTGATCCTGCTCGACATCGCGATGCCCGGGATGACCGGCTGGGCGGCGGCCGCGGCCCTGCGGCAGGCCGGACATACCGGCCCCATCGCCATGATGTCCGCCAATGTCCACGAGATCAGCCCGGTTCGCGGCGACGACGCGCCCCACGACGCCATCTTCGCCAAGCCCTTCGACCTGCGCGACGTGATGGAGCGGATCGGCAAGCTCCTGCACCTCGAATGGACCGAGAGCCCCGCGCCGACGCAGCCCGAGCCTGTTCCGGCCTTCGCGGACGGGCCGGGGCCCGGGCCCGAGCATATCGGCGAGCTCCTGCGCCTCGGCCGGATCGGGCATATCCGGGCCATCGAGGCCAAGCTGATCCAGATGGAGGAGGACGCGACCGTGCCGCCCGCTTTCGTCGCCCGGATGCGCGGGCTGGTCGAAGGGTACGACCTGCGCCGCTATCTCTCGGTCCTGCAGGAGCTCGCCCGTCATGGCTGAGGCGCCGAAGCTCCAGCCGAACCGGGACATCGTCCTGGTGATCGATGATTCGCCCGACACGCTGAGCTTCCTCACCGAGGCGATCGAGCGCTCCGGGGCCACCGTGCTGGTCGCGGTCGGCGGCGACCTCGCCCTGGCCCTCGTGGACGAGATCACGCCCGACGTGATCCTGCTCGACGCGGTGATGCCGGGGCTCGACGGCTTCGAGACCTGCCGGCGGCTCAAGGCCAAGCCGCATCTCGCCGGCGTGCCGGTGATCTTCATGACCGGCTTGAGCGAGACCGAGCACATCGTGAAGGGCCTCTCCGCCGGCGGCATCGACTACGTCACGAAGCCCATCGCGCCGGACGAGATCCTGGCCCGGATCCGCGTGCACCTCGCCAGCGCCCGCGCCGCGCAGAGCGCCCGGGCTGCCCTCGACACGGCCGGGCGGACCCTGTTCGCCGTCTCGGAGGACGGGCATGTGCTGTGGTCGACGCCTCAGGCCGGCCGGCTGCTGGCCGGGCTCGGCGCCGATCGGCCCGGCGCCGTCGAACTGCCCGCCAAGGCGCGCGACTGGCTGCGCGGATGCCTCGCCGGCGCCGCGCAGCCCCTGACGCTGACCGATCGCGACGGCCTCGCCTACGCCCTGAGCTTCATCGGCCGCACGCCGGACGAGATCCTGCTCCGCCTGTCGCGGGACGCGCTCTCGGCGGGGGTCGAGCGGCTCCGGGCGCGCCTCCCGGTCACCGGCCGCGAGGCGGAGGTTCTGCTCTGGCTGTCCCGCGGCAAGTCGAGCCGCGACATCGGCGAGATCCTCGGGCTCAGCCACCGGACCGTGACCAAGCACCTCGAGGGCATCTACGCCAAGCTCGGCGTGGAGAACCGCACGGCGGCCTCGATCATCGCCGCACGCCATCTGGAGGGGTGAGCCGAAGGGCGCATCCCGCTCTTGTCCACAGGCTGCGCGGCCCGGCGAAACGCCTTGGTAAGCCCCGTTCCCTCACGGTCCCGGCTCAGCCTGACAAGCCGAGTCCGGATGCGATGATGACCAGCCAGCAGCTCGCCGACGAACTGAAGCGGATCGCCACCACGCAGGTCAGCGACATCACCCGCGCGGTGAAGGAAGGCCAGAAGTCGATCGCGCTCAACGAGGTGCGGGACATGGCGCGGCGCCTCGTCCTGCTCGCGGACGCCTTCGATCCGAAATCCGCGGCTGAGAAGTCCGAACCCGTCGCCGAAGCCGTCGACGACGCCCAGGCCGCCTGACACCCGTTGCCGGCGGTGTCCCCGCCGGTCCCCTCCCAGGAGCGCTTCATGGTCCGCGCCCACTTCACCATCCGCCTCGGCAACGCTTCGCTCCCGGCCTCGGCGGCCCAGTGGGTCGAGGATGTCGAGGCCGCCCGGTCCACCGCGCGCACGATCGTGCAGGGGCTGATGCGCCAGCACGGCGGCGACCCGCGGCTGATGGAGGCGGCGATGGTGATCACCGACGACGACGGCGCCACGCTCCTGGAGATGTCCTTCTTCGACGCGCTGTACCTGCCGGTCGAGCCGGTCGCGGATGCCGACCGTCGCCGGCCGCGTGCGCCGCGCAGGGCCGCGCCGCTGGGTCTGACGGCCGCCCTCGGCCCCGTCCGGCGTCTTGCGGGCGCGCTGGGCATGCGCGCGCCTTCCCTGTCGGGCCGCTGAGACCGGCTCAGCCGAAGAGGTCGCTGACCACGAAGCCGCGCGGTGCGAGGCGCTCGGCCAGCACGCGCCGATGGCAGCCGGCCGGATCGCGCTCGAAGCACAGCAGGCAGATCGGGGCCCCCTCGGCCAGCGCGGCGAGCTCGTCGAGGGCCGCGAGGCCTGCGGCCGTGTCCAGCACCTCCTCGCAGTAGATCCGGCGCATCAGCGCCGCGTCCCCGGCCCGGGCCGCCTGCCGGCCGGATTTCGGTGTCCCGAGGCTGCGCAGATGCGCGTAGCCCAGGCCGGCCTCGCGCAGGGATGTGCCCAGCGCACCCTTCGAGAAGCCGCGCTTGCGTGAGTTCGCCACCGCCCGGACATCCGCCAGCGTTGCGACCCCCGCCGAGCGCAGGACCCCGACGAGGCGCTCCGAATCGAGGCCTTCGTAGCCTATGGTAAAGAGTTGCTTACTCACGGCGCCGTGTCCGGACTCGCGTTGCGGGACCGCGACTTAGCCGGATCTCGCCCTGTGAACCAACCGGGGATGGGCGCCGTATGTCGCGGGCAGGCAACGCGTCTCGGAATTCCGCCGCAATGATCGCAAAGCTCCGTTAACCGCGCCGGGGCCATCGAATACGCCTGTCTGTGGCGCTTCTTCGGTGGCGGGCTAAACACTGATGTCGCGGATTTCAAAACTTTCGCGGTCGCCGTTCGGGGAAGTCGCTCGGAGTCTGACCGACCGTCTGAAGCCGGCCCGGCGCCTCGCCGGGCGCTTCGCCGCCGCCGCCATCCTGGCCGGCCTCGCGGCCTGTGCCTCCAACAACGACTTCTATCCGACGAAGGGTGACGCCAAGCCCCATCCGGGCGTGGCCAAGGCCAAGCTCCACCCGATCCAGGGCATCGACATCTCGAAGTGGCAGGGCAACGTCGACTGGGCCTCGGTCCGGGCCGCCGGCACGCAGTTCGCCTTCATCAAGGCCACCGAGGGCGGCGACCACGTCGACGAGCGCTTCCGGACCAACTGGGACGGCGCGGCGCGGGCCGGCGTGCCGCGGGGCGCGTACCACTTCGTGTTCTGGTGCCGCTCCGCCAGGGAGCAGATGGACTGGTTCAAGCGGAACGTTCCGAACGACCCCACCGCTCTGCCGCCGGTCCTCGACGTCGAGTGGAACGGCCACTCGCAGACCTGCCCGAAGAAGCTGCCCAAGGCCCAGGCCCTGGCGATGGTCACCGAGATGCTGGAGGAGATGGAGCGCTACACCGGCAAGCGCCCGATCATCTACACCGACATCACCTTCCACAAGGACGTGCTGGAGGGCGAACTCCCGGACTATCCGCACTGGCTGCGCTCCACCGCGGCCGAGCCGGAGCAGCGGTTCGTCAACCGTAAGTGGATGCTGTGGCAGTTCACCTCGACGGGTCGGGTCCCGGGCGTGCGGGGTGACGTCGACCGCAACGCCTTCTACGGGACCCCGTCGGACTGGGCCTCGTTCCTGGCCACCGACTGCGATCCGCGCGAACACAGGAGACTCTCGGAGCAGGGTCTATGCACGGACAAGTAGATGAACGGGTGCAACGAAACCTAAGTTAGTTCGAGGGCGCAGCCTGCGGGGTATGGCTGGCGAGTCCGCACGCTGACGGGCGCATATCCGTGAGGGTCCTGACGGGACCCTCTCTGCCGCATCTCGCCGCCCCATGCCGATCGAACCTGCCGCCTCCACCGGCAACCTGCTCCTCGACGCGCTTTCGGGTTCGGACCGCGCGCTGATCGAACGCGATCTGGAACCGGTGACCGTCGCCAGGGGGGACACGATCCTCACGGCTGACTCCGGCGCGAGCCCTGTGATCTTTCCCTGTGACCAGACCGTTGTCGCTCTGGTCGTCGCCACCCACGACGGCCGGATGGCGGAGACCGCGAGCGTCGGTCACGACGGGGCGGTCGGCGGGATCATCGGCCAGGGCCGGCTGCCGAACGCCGTCAGCGGGCTGGTGCAGGTGGGCGGGCGGGTGCTGCGCCTCGACGCGGACCGCCTGCGGGAGGCCGAGCGCCGATCCGCGACGTTCCGCGATCTGTTCGCCCGCTATGCCGATTGTTTCCTGGCTCAGCTGCTCCTGATCGGGGCCTGCAACGCCGTGCACCCGATCGAGCAGCGCTGCCTCCGCTGGCTGCTGTCGTTGCAGGACCGGACCGGCGGCGACACCCTTCCGGTCACCCACGAGCTGATGGCCGCGATGCTCGGCGTCCAGCGGACCTACCTCACCCGGATCCTGCGGATGCTGCAGGAGCAGGGACTCCTCCGGGCGGAGCGCGGGCGCATCACGATCGTCGATCGCCGGGCGGTCTCGGCCGCCGCCTGCGCCTGCCACGCCCGCGTCCGGCTCCATTGCGAGGCGGTGCTCGGCGCGGTGTACGGGCCCGATGGTCCGCGCCGGGCCGCACCGGACGCGGATGCCGGGCCGGTGTCGCGAACGGCCTGAGGGGCCGGAGCGCGGTCAGTCGACGACGGGCACGCAGACCGGCGCTGCGAGGCCCGGGACCGGCGCCACCACCACGTCGATCCCGTAGATCAGACGCAGGAGCGCCGGGGTGACCGTGGCGGCGGACGGCCCGTCGGCGACGAGGCGGCCCCCGTGCAGGGCGACGAGGCGGTCGGCGCAGAGCAGGGCGTGGCCGGGATCGTGCGTCGAGAACAGCACGGCGATGCCGGCCTGGGCGAGGCGGCGGATCTGCCCGAGGACGCGGGCCTGATTGCCGAAATCGAGGCTCGCGGTCGGCTCGTCCATGATCAGCAGCCGCGGCTCCCCGCTCAGCGCCCGGGCGATCAGGGCGAGCTGCCGCTCGCCGCCGCTGATCTCGGTGTAGACCGTGTCGGCCAAGTGCCCGATCCCCAGGGCGTCGAGGGCCTTTTCGGCCGCCGCCGCGTCGGACGGGCCGGGCGCGGCGAACGGGCCGATCCGGCTCGCCCGGCCCATCACGACGACCTCCCGGACGGTGAACGGGAAGAAGGCCGCATGCGCCTGGGGGACGGCGGCGACCATGCGGGCGATGGCGCTGCGCGACAGCCGGGACAGGTCGGTGCCGCCGAGGACGACGCGACCGCCCCGGGCGGGCAGCAGCCCGAGCAGCGTCTTGAACAGGGTGGTCTTGCCGCCGCCGTTCGGCCCGATGAGACACAGCACCTCGCCCGCGGCGAGGTCGAACGACACGCCGCTTCCGACGCTGCGGCCGCCGTAGCCAAAGGCGAGGTCCCGCACATGGAGCAGCATCACGCGAAGCCCCGGCGCCCGGACGCCAGCAGCCAGAGGAAGAACGGGGCCCCGACCAGGGCCGTCAGGATGCCCAGCGGCACCTCGACGGTTCCCATATTCCGCGCGATCAGGTCGACCAGCACGAGGTAGCCCGCTCCGAGCGCCAGCGAGGCCGGCAGCAGCCGGCGGTAATCCGGCCCGACCAGCAGCCGGGCGATGTGCGGCACGATCAGCCCGATCCAGCCGATGACGCCGGTCATCGCGACGGCCGCCGCCGTGATCAGGGTCGCGCCGGCGATCAGGACCGGGCGCAGCACCCGCGTCTCCACGCCGAGGGTCCGCGCCTCCGCGTCGCCGAGGCTCATCAGGTTCATGCGCCAGCGCAGCAGGACGAGGGGCACGAGGCCGATCAGCATCATCGGCAGGGTGGCGGCGACGTCGCCCAGGGTGACCGAGGACAGGCTCCCCAGCAGCCAGAAGGTGATCGCCGGCAGCTGGTTGTAGGGGTCGGCCAGCACCTTCAGGAGCGAGATGCCCGCCCCGAGCACCGCGCCCACCGCCACCCCCGACAAGACCAGGGTCAGGACCGGATCGTGCCGCCGCACGGCGAGGCCGACGCCGTAGACCGCGGCGACGGCGCCGAGCCCGCCCAGGAAGGCCAGGAGCTGGATTGGCGCCACGGGCAGGCCGAGATAGATCCCGAGCACGGCGCCGAGCCCTGCGCCGGCCGACACGCCGAGGATGTCGGGCGAGACCAGCGGGTTGCGGAACAGCCCCTGGTAGGTCGCCCCGGCCGCCGACAATGCTGCGCCGACCACCAGAGCGGCGATGACCCGGGGCAGCCGCACCTGCATCACCACGGTCTCCGCCGCGGCCGGCGCGCGCAGGGGCAGGCCGAGCAGATGGTGCCCGAGGATTGCGGCAAGGTCCGCGGGCGCGACCGGATATTGGCCGACCGCCAAGGCGAGCACGGCCAGCGCCAGCAGAGCCAATCCGGAGAAAAGCGCCGCGGAAATCCGCAGGCGTCTGCGGGTGCGAAGCCCGATCGCCTCGGCCGCAGCCGGGATGTCGCTCATTTCGGCGCGTCCGGTTCCGCGCCCGGGGGCCTCGGTCCGAGGAGGGCGGCGACCTGATCGCCGTCGAGATCGACGTGGTAGAAATCCCGGTAGAAGGCGCGCACCACGTCGGGCATCGGTTCCGGGAACAGGTCCGGGTGGAGCCGGGCCGCCAGCCAGCGCAGGCCGATCAGGCGGTTGACCCCCGGAGGCGCGTCGAACCACGGGAACGGCTGAAGCGGCGCCACGTAGATCCGCCCCGTCTGGACAGCCCGGATGGTCCGCCACAGCGGGTCGGTGCGCAGCCCGGCCGCGAAGGCCGGGTCGAGGGTGACGATCACGTCCGGGTTCCAGGCGAGGACCTGCTCGGGCGAGACGTTGCCGAGGCGACCGCCGCCGTCCTGCGCGACGTTGCGGCCGCCCGCGGCCTCCACCAGCTCGGTGTTGATCGATCCGGCGAAGCCCGTCTCCAGGCCACGCGGGCCGCGCGCGTAATAGACCCGGGGCCGTCGGTCCTCGGGGAGCGTCGCCACGGCGCGGTCCACCCTGTCGGCGAGAGCCTTGGCCTCGGCCGCCAGGGCATCCGCCGCGGATTGCCGGCCCAGCGCGGCGCCGAGCTGCCGGTAGGCTTCCGGACTCTTCGCGAAGCTGCCGTCGAGCAGGATGTAGGGAATCCCGGTCTGCGCCAGGATCCGGTCGGCGAGGGACGCGTAGGTCGGCCCGAGGCTCCCCGAATCGACGATCAGGTCGGGCTTGGCGGCCAGGACCGCCTCGACATTGGCCGTGCCGCCCCGACCGGTCAGGCGGCCATAGGCGGGCAGCGTTCGGGTCCGGGGCTCGAGGAAGGGCAGCGCCTCGGGATGCGGTGCGGTCACCCAGCCGGCCATCAGGTCCGGCGCCAGGGTGTAGAGCAGCACGACGGCCGGCGGCCCCGCGGCGAGCACCCGCCCGATCCTTTCGGGAAGTTCGACCGTGCGGCCGGCCGCATCCGTGAACGGACGCGCCGCGGCCGCCCCGGATGCCACCAGCAGCAGGATCAGCGCCGCGGCCAGGGATGCCCGGCGACCGGGGCTCGATGGCATCAGACGGATGTCCGCTCGAGGATCTCGATCAGCGCGCCGTCCGGTCCCTCCACGAAGGCGATCCGCAGGCCGGGCCCGCGCTCGGTGATGCCGGTCCGCACCGTCACGCCCCGGGCGGTGAGATCGGCCATCGCCGCCTCGATGTCGGCGACGCGCAATCCGACATGCTCGATCCCGAGGCAGGGCGTGGTCGCCGCGGGCGCGATCTCGGCCGGGGCCTGCTCGATGAAGACGGCGAGGCCGCCGAGGTCGAGCACGACACGCTGCACCGGATCCGTGCCGACGCGCTTGACCTCGCGGGCTCCGAACGTCGCGATGTAGAAGGATGCGGCCGCGACGGCGTCGCGGCTGCGCAGGTGGAGGTGGTCGCAGGCGTAGTGCATCGGCTCTCCGGCCTCGGGTGATTCCGGCGCGAGCGGCCTCCGGCCCGATCCCGCCGGAGGCGCCGGTCGGCGCTGCCTCCGACGATAGGGCCGGCCCGCAGCCGCGGCGAGATCGGCCGCTTGACGTTCGGCACGAACCCGCAGACTTTCGCCGACAGGACCGTTGCAGGGATGCAACATCCATCCCACATCCGGCTGGCGAAGCGATATCGCACAGCCAACCGCACAGCCAAGAGATCCATGCGCAATCCCTACGACGTGCTGGGCGTGGCCAAGGGGGCGAGCGAGGCCGAGATCAAGAAGGCCTATCGCAAGCTCGCCAAGGACTTCCACCCCGACCGCAACAAGAACGACGTGAAGGCCAAGGACCGTTTCGCCGAGGCGAACTCGGCCTACGAGATCCTGGGCGACGCCGAGAAGCGCAAGCAGTTCGACCGCGGCGAGATCGATGCCGAGGGCAAGCCGCGCGCGACCGGCTTCGAGGGGTTCGGCGGCTTCGGCGGCGGCCGCGGGGGCAATTTCGACTTCGAGCACATGGCCCGCGCCCAGCGCGGCGGCGGCATGGGCGGCGGCGGGATGGGCGAGGACATCTTCTCGCACATTTTCGGCGAGGCCTTCCGCGCCGGCGGGGCCGGACCGGGCGGTCAGCGCCAGCCCGCCAAGGGCGAAGACGTCGCCGCGGAGCTGTCGGTGACCCTGGAGCAGGTCGCCAGCGAGGAGAAGCTGCGCCTCGCCTTGCCCACCGGCCGGGAGGTCGACGTGATGATCCCCCGTGGCGTGATCGACGGCCAGACCATCCGGCTGCGCGGTCTCGGCCAGAGCGGCGGCCTCCGGGGTGAGCCGGGCGACGCCCTGCTGACGATCCGGATCCGCCCGCATCCGCGCTTCACCGTCGAGGGGGCCGACCTGCGCACCACCGTCGACGTTCCCCTGGAGGATGCCGTGCTCGGCGGGACGATCCGCGTGCCGACGCTCACCGGCGTCGTCGAGATGAAGATCCCGGCGATGACGAGTTCCGGCCGCACCTTCCGCCTGCGCGGCAAGGGCCTGCCGAAGAGGACGGCACCCCCGGGACCTGTTC
>NZ_BACT01000700.1:0-5576 GCF_000333255.1 Methylobacterium sp. B1
GGCGTTGAGGAGCGGCGCACCGCCTCGCGCCCGCCCTCGAACAGGTCGGTGGCGCGCGCCGCCAGGGTGTGGGCGGCGCGGTGGATGTTGGAATTGTGCCGGGCGTAGAACGCGTTCGTCGCGTCGATCACGGCTTTCGGCTTGTGGGTCGTCGCGGCGTTGTCGAGCCACACCAGCGGATGGCCGTTGACGCTCTGGTGCAGGGCCGGGAAGTCCCGGCGGATAGACGCCACGTCGAAGGGCGCCGCGACCGGGCTCGACCCGTGCGAGAGCGCCCGCGGCGCGGGGCCCGGCGCGCGGCTCGGCTCGACGCGCGGCGTCGCGGGAGCCGTCCGGGCCGGGCGGGGGCCGAGGGTCAGGAAGTAATAGTCCGACAGGTTGTCGGCGGCCGGTTCGGGCGCCCGCGAGAGGCGGCCGGTCCTGCGAAAGCTCTCCTGCGCCTCGTCCACGCCCGCCTGCGACGGGTCGGCCGGGACGAGGTGCGGGGCGAGCGCATGCGCGAAGGCCTGGGCGCGGGGGTGATCCGCCGCGACCTGCCGGTGCAGTTCAGGCCCGCCCGGAAACGAGATGTCCGGCAGGGCCGGAAGCGGGCTCACCGGGTGGACCGGCGGGATCGTGGCGGTCCCGGCGAAGGCCGGGCCGGCGGGGGCGAGATTCGGCAGGCCCGGGCCGGTGAGGCCCGGGACGCCGGCCGGCGACGCGCCGAAGGCGCGGGCCCCGAGGGCGGACAGGTCGGGCTGGATCCCCGCGGGCAGCCCGGCGGCCGGTGCCGAGGGCACGCCCACGGCACCGCTCGGCAGCGGAGCGCCGCCGAACCCCTGAGGCACGCTGTCGAGCGCCTGCGGGACCTGCGGGCCCGCGGGGAGGGTGGGGGCGAAGGGCTGGCTCGCCGCCTGCCCCTGACCGTAGATCTCGCGGGCGAGGCGCCCGACGAGATCCGCGTGCGCGAGGTCGCCCGGGCTCGCTCCGGGCACCGCGAGGGCCGTCGCCTCAGGCGTAGTCATGGTAGTTGCCCAGGAGCACGTTATCGAGGCGGGCGATCGCGTCCTCGACCAGCACGGCGGCCGAGAAGTAGCGGGTCACGAGGTGCGAGGCGATCGAATGGTCGTTGGTGCCCATGTAGCGCACCGACAGGCCGGGCTCGATCTCGCCGGTCACCCCGGATTTCTGCAGGCCGACCACGCCCTGCTCGCCCTCGCCGACCCGCAGAAGCAGGATCGAGGTGGTCTGCGCGCCGGTCACCGGGTCGATGTCGATGGGCAGCTTGTCGCTCGGCACCAGCGGCACGCCGCGCCACGTGATGAACGGCGCGCCGAACAGGTGGACGACGACCGGCGGCACGCCCCGGCGGGTCGCCTCCCGGCCGAAGGCCGCGATGGCGCGGGGATGGGCCACGAAATAGGCGGGCTTCTTCCAGACCAGCGTCAGCAGCTCGTCGAGATCATCCGGGGTGGGCGGGCCGCCGCGGGTCGGGATGCGCTGGCGCGGACCGACCTCGTGGAGCAGGCCGAACTGCGAATTGTTCAGGAGTTCCCACTCCTCGCGCTCCTTCACGGCATCGACCGTGAGACGGATCTGCTCGCGGAGCTGGTCGATCTCGTTGGAGTAGAGGTCGGTCACCCGTGTATGGGTGTGAGGATCGTCTGGATGGTCGAGAGGTGATACTCGCGCGGATCGACCTCGTAATCCACGAAGGTCGTGGGCAGGCGCGGCTCGCCGGTATGGACAGCCAGCAGCTCGATGCCCTGCTCGCCGTAGGAGTTGGTGTGGCCCGTGAGGCGGTCGCGCTCCTCGCGGTACTGGGCGATCCTGGCGCGGATCTCCTCGCTCTCCACCGCGGCGGCGTCCAGCGTCAGGAGGGTCACCGCCGACAGGGCCTTCACGGCCGGGGCGGGCGCACGCTCGCCGGCCAAGCCGGCATCGCCGAAATAGTCGCCCTTCGTGGCCAGGCCCTGCCGCAGGCGGCCCTTGTAGGGGCCCGACAGGGTCAGCTCGACGGTGCCGTCGGCGACCACCGTGAGGCTGCGGCCGGAGGCGCCCTCCTCGTGGATCACATCGCCGGCCTTGTGCCGGCTCTCGGTGAACTGAGCCGCCAGGGCCGCGAGCTCCGCATCGCCCAGCCGGCTGAACAACGGCACGGCCCGCAGGGAGGCGGGGCGGATCACCCGGCGTTTGCCGTCTCCCTTGCCGTCTCCCTCTCCCTTGCCGTCTCCCTTCTCCTCGGCGGCGAGATCGATCCGGCCGGGGCGCGCCAGCACGACGGCGCGGCGGTTGACGCGGTAGACCCCGCCCGCCACGTCAACGAAGGGCAGAAGCCGGAGCAGCCAGCGCGGCGTGTTGGCCGCGTTCTGGACCGAGGTGACGGTCGCCGTCGCGAGATTGCGTGCCGCCGTGGCGCTCACGCTCAGACCCGGTCCGCTCATCGTTCGTCCTCACTCCATTCAGGGTTGCAGGCGCGCCGCATCCATCCGCAAGCAGCGGTTCGTCCCGCAGCGTATGCGGGGTCGGCGCGAGACGTCTTGATCATGACTTGATGATGATAACGGGCCGGTAGACCGCATGACCGCCAGTCGAATGATGTATTTTCCAGCGATCGGACAATCCTTGTCCGCCGCTTATCCGGCCTCAGTTCTTGTTCGGCCCGACAGGATCTGGATAAGGCCCGAATCGCCCCAGGGTCAACGGAATGATTTCCCTATTTTAGGCCGCTTCATAGGAATTGTACCTTTGGCATACTTGACGCAAAGGACATAGCGATCGTGCGATCGCCGGATCGAAGAATTTAGTTTCATCCCATCGGGGCGCGCGGCGCAGGCCGGGCGACTTTGTTTCACGGGAAGGATTTTTCGGCGCGCCTCAGATGCCGTCCCCGTAACCGAAGGACTGGTCCATGCTGAGCGCCGGCTCCTCGCCGACGGGCAGGCGCGAGACGACCCGGGCCGGCACGCCCGCCACGGTCGTGTGGGGCGGCACGTCCTGCAGCACCACCGCGGCGGCCGCCACCTTGGCACCCGCGCCGACCCGGATATTGCCCAAAACCTTGGCCCCGACGCTCAGCAGCACCCCGCGCTCGATCTTGGGATGCCGGTCGCCGCTCTCCTTGCCGTTGCCGCCGAGCGTCACAGACTGGAGGATCGAGACGTCGTCGGCGATCACCGCCGTCTCGCCGATCACCACCCCGGTGGCGTGGTCGATGAACACCCCCGAGCCGATCCGGGCCGCCGGGTGGATGTCGCAGCCGAACACCTCCGAGATCCGGCTCTGGACGTGCAGCGCCAGGGTCGCCCGGCCCTGGTGCCAGAGCCAGTGGCCGACCCGGTAGGCCTCCAGCGCCGCCAGCCCCTTGTAGAACAGGAACGGATCGAGGAAGCGGCGGCAGGTCGGGTCGCGCTCGCGGATCGCCACGAGGTCGCGCACGGCGTGGGCGCCCGCCTGCGGATCCGCCTCGAAGGCCGAGAGACACAGGTCGCGCATCGACAGCCGGGCAAGGTCGCCGTCCCCGAGCCGGTGCGCGAGGCGGTAGGCGAAGGCCTGGGCCAGGGAGCGCTGGTCGAGGATCGTGGCCTGGATGATGCCGGCATAGAGCGGCTCCTCGATCAGGGCCGCCTCGGCCTCGGCGCGCAGGCCCGCCCAGACCTCGGCCTCAGCCGTGCCGCGGCTCGTGACGCGCAGCGGCGGCTGGACCACGGCCATCGTGGCCCCCGCGGGGGGCAGGGCGGCGTGATGCATCGGGCGCCGCCGGTCACCGCACGGGGCGGAACAGGTCGGGCAGATAACGTTTCAGGGTGTCGTGCCCCTGGAACTTCACGTCCACGGTGGCCGGGGCATTGCCCGGGGGGTGGATGCCCACCACACGGCCCCGGGCATGCCGCCAGATCCCCAGAATCTCCGCGAGGTCGATCCGCGCGAACACGACCTCGTCGCCCTGCATCATCCGCCCTGGGGTCATGGTGTCGGCTCTCCTTGAACGGCCGGTCGCGGCGGCCTGATTCGGCGGCCAACGGCGCCGGAACCGGGCCGGCGGCGTTGGCGGGAAGTCTTTTCCGGGCACCCCGGTCCGGCGGAGAAGGTTTCGACCGTGCGCGGGCGAAACGGGAGCATCATCTTCGCTAAGCCCTTGTTATATATTGATATTTACGCATCGCCCCTGCCTTGGCAAGCCCCGTGTGCCCGGCCTCGGGCTGGAACGGGCGT
This sequence comes from Methylobacterium sp. B1, assembly GCF_000333255.1. Taxonomy (NCBI): domain Bacteria; kingdom Pseudomonadati; phylum Pseudomonadota; class Alphaproteobacteria; order Hyphomicrobiales; family Methylobacteriaceae; genus Methylobacterium; species Methylobacterium sp. B1. Next base: position 4,195 of record NZ_BACT01000700.1, read on the forward strand.
CCTCGATCGCGGCCACGATGCCGGCCTGCCCGGGCCGGACCTGAGCTTCTGCTCCAGGATGCGCCTTCGACGAACGACCTGCGCTGCAAGTCCTCGCCAATTTGGCAGCACATTCTCGGCCCCGGCCTCTAGATTGACGGTGTCGGCGCGCAGTCGACGGAGAGCCGAATGGAGGTTTGCCGTGATCGTGAGCAAGAAACGGATCGCCGGGACGACTGCGCCGTGTCTGCCGTGTTGCCGCATCCAAGACGAGGAGAGCGCACGACATCAGACACGAAAGGCGAACACCGATGCTGACCTATGACACGAGCCGGAGCACCCAGCCCGACCTGAGCGCCGAAACGGCCGTTTCCCTCGGCCGAACCCTGCCCGGAGGGTCCGCTCCCATCCCTCCCAAGAACGCGCCGCCCTCGCGAGCGCCCTCGACGACGGCCTGATGCCCGACGAGGTCGACCGGATCCTCGCCGGCCGCCGGGTGGCCGAGGCCTTCCCGATCCGCCGGGGCGAGAGCCCCGAAGCCTACGCGTCACGGGCCGTGTCCGAGATGTTCGTCGCCTACCTCCAGTAGGCGCGCCGTCCGGCCACGCCGGCCTCCCCGAACACGAACGATGGACACCTGTCATGTCGGTCTTCCCCCCCGGGTGGAGGCGCCGGACGGGGACGGCTGCCTGCGCCCTCGCCCTGGCGCTGGGAGCCGCCGGCCCGGCCGCCGCGCACCCGCCGAAGGGCCGCGGCGCGGCCTCCGCGGCGTCTGCCGCCGATGGGCCGGTCGTCCCGGCCCGGCTCACGGTCGGGCCGGGCGGCCGGGACCTGCGACTCGCCGGCGATCTCACCGAGGGTGTGGCCGCACGGGTCGCGGCCCTCCTCGCCGCGCACCCGCAGATCGCGCGCCTCCATCTCACCAGCGACGGCGGCCTGGTGGAGGAGGGGGCGGCGATCGGGGCGCTCGTGGCGGCGCGGGGGATCGCCACCTACGTCCCCGACGCCTGCGCCTCGGCCTGCACGCTGATCTTCGTCCGCGGCCGGACGCGCTACCTCGCGACCGGCGGCCGGCTCGGCTTCCACGCCCCCTACGAGATCGGGGCGCAGGGTCGGATGCGCCCGGTGGATTCCGCGCCGGAACGGGCGGCCTACCGGGCCGCCGGCCTGCCGGCGGCCTTCGTGGCGCGGGCCCTGGCGGTGCCTCCGACCGGGATCTGGATCCCGGCCGCGGCCGAGCTGCGCGCGGCCGGCATCGTCACCGAGGTCGTCGGGCCGGACCGTTTCCCCGATTCGACCCTGGACGCGGATCCGAGCGCGGCCGGGGCCCGGGCCGCGATCCTGCGAACCCTGCCGATCCTGCAGCAGGCCGACGCGGCGGGACTCGACCCGATCGCCCGGTG
>NZ_BACT01000699.1:0-4641 GCF_000333255.1 Methylobacterium sp. B1
GGGCTGGCCGTGACCGACCGGAGCGGTCGGCCCTATTTCCTGAACCGGGCTGCGCAATCCCTCATCGACCGGGGCCTTCTGCGCCTCGAGCACGGCGGCCTGCGCGGCGCGGGGCCGGAGGACAGCGCGACGCTCCGCCGCGTCATCGACCGCTGCGCCGCCGGCCAGCGCGGCGCCGCGGTGCGCCTGGACGGCCCCGACGGGACACTCCTGGTCGCCGCCTGCGCGATCCCCGGGGCCTTCCGCCCGATCGCCGAGGGCGCGGTTCTCCTGCGCCTCATCGACCCCGCGGCGCCACGCCTGCCGGATCCCGGCGTTCTGCAGGACCAGTTCGGTTTTACCCCCGCGGAGGCGGCCCTGGCCATCGACATCCTGGCGGGGAACGACCTCGCGGCGAGCGCGACGCGCCGCCAGATCACCCGGAACACGGCACGCGTGCACCTGCGTCACCTCTTCGAGAAGACGGGGACGCGCCGCCAGGCCGAGTTGATGCGCCTGCTCCTGCTCTGCCCGCAGCCGATCGCGGGTGTGTAGAGCCGTCCTCGGTTTCCCGTGCGGGACGGAGGGGCGTCGTCTGGACCGGCAGAGCCTGCCCCGTCAGGCGGCAGGCCGCAACAGGCTCGCCCCCGGCAAACAAGTCTACTTCGACAACACGCAGTAACCTGAACAGATGATGCGAGAAAGAGACGATTCATCGACACTGATCCGGCCGAAATTGGATAAAGAACCAATTTTTCGGCACAACGGAGACCAGATCATGATCCTCTCGTTCGTTAAATACATTCGAAAAAACCGCATCGCCGCGCGAAACATTCGCATCTTATCGGCCCTCGACGACGATATGTTGAGCGATATCGGGCTCGACCGGCGCACGCTCCGCGCCTTCTGCGAGAACGGCTGTTCGCACATGCTGGCCCGGCCGAGCCAGCCGGAGGCATCCCGGACGATCGCGCTGCCCACGACGCTCGGGATCGCCGTCCGCTGAACCGGCCAGACCCCTTCAGGCCCGCTCAGATCGCGATGCAGATCTTGCCGAAGTGGCGGTTGCTTTCCTGGTGGCGGAACGCCGCCACGAGCTCGTCGAGGGGGTAGCGGCTGTCGACCACCGGCCGCAGGCCGCAGGCTTCGATGCCGCGGACCATCTCGATCTGGTGGCGGCGGCTGCCGACCAGCACGCCCTGCAGGCGGATCTGCTTCAGGAGCGCCGGCACCAGGGGCAATTCCCCGGCCACGCCCGACAGGATGCCGATCACCGAGATGTGGCCGGCGACGCGGACGGCGGCCATGGACTGCTCCAGCGTCGCCGGACCGCCGACGTCGACGACGTGGTCGACGCCGCGCCCATCGGTCAGCCGCCGGGCGGTCTCGCCCCAGGCCGGGTCGGCGCGGTAGTTGATGACGTGGTCGGCGCCGAGCCCGCGCAGGCGCTCCAGCTTGTCGTCGCTGGACGAGGTGGCGATCACCGTGGCCCCCGCCGCCTTAGCGAATTGCAGGGCGAACAGCGACACGCCGCCGGTCCCCTGCACCAGCACGACGTCACCGCTCTTCAGGCCGGCATCGGCGTGGAGCGCGCGCCATGCGGTGAGCGCCGCGGTGGTCAGGGTCGCCGCCTCGGCGTGGTCCCAGCCCTTCGGCGCGTGGGTGAAGGCGCTGGCCGGCGCGGTGACCCGCTCCCGGGCATAGCCGTCGACCCCGTCGCCCGGCACGGTGGCGAAGCCCTCGACCCGCGGCGTGCCCTCGGTCCAGGTCGGGAAGAACGTGCTGACCACCCGGTCGCCGACCGCGAAGTCGTTCGGGCCGGGTCCCACGGCCTCGACCTCGCCGGCGCCGTCCGACATCGGGACGCGCGGCTCGCTCGGCCCCCACATCCCGCTGACCACGGCATAGTCGTGATAGTTGAGGGAACTCGCCCGCAGGCGGACGGTGATCGCGCCGGGCCCCGGCTCGGGCACCGGCCGCTCCCCGAAGGTCACCTTGTCGAAGCCGCCGCCCGGCTGGACGATGACGGCCCGGGCTGTCGATCCGGTCATGATGCACCTGTCGCTCCGCGGCCGCGGCCGCCGGGAGGCGGACACTGGCAGGCCCCACGCCCGGCGTCGAGACGACGGACGGGGACCGTCCGCCGCGGGGGCCGGGGCGGACGGCCCGCAACGGGCGCTCCGGTCCGGGACCGGCGCGCCCAGGAGCCGCGCGCAGGAGCCGGGCGCAGGAGCCGGGCGCATGCCCCTCCCGCCCTTGCCGCTCTGCGACACCAGCGGCAAGGTCGCGGATCGCATCCCGTCCGTGGAAGGAGCACAGACCGTGTCGACCGAGCGCGTCGTTCTGACCGAAAGCATAGCGCCGACGGCGTCCAGGATCTTCACGCAGGCCGGGATCGGCGACATCCGCCAGCTGCCTCGTGCCGTCAGCCCCGATGATACCCGGGATCTGGCCGACGTCACCGTCCTCGGCATCCGCTCCCGCACGCACGTCACCGCCGCGCTGCTCGACGCCCTGCCCGATCTCACCGCCATCGGCTGCTTCAGCGTCGGGACCAATCAGGTCGACCTCGAGACGGCGCGCGCCCGGGGCGTGCCCGTCTTCAACGCGCCGTTCTCGAACACGCGCAGCGTCGCCGAACTCACGATCGGCGAGATCGTGATGCTGCTCCGGCGCATCCTGCCGCGCTCGATCGCCGCCCATGCCGGCGGCTGGGACAAGTCGGCCTCCGGCGCCTTCGAGGTGCGCGGCAAGACGCTGGGGATCGTCGGCTACGGAAACATCGGCGCGCAGCTCTCGAACCTCGCGGAGGCGATGGGCATGCGCGTGATCTTCTACGATCTGACCGACAAGCTGCGTCACGGGAACACCGAGCCGGCCGAGAGCTTCGACGCGCTGCTCGCCGCCAGCGACGTGGTCAGCCTGCACGTCCCGGAGACGCCGCTGACCCACGGGCTCATGGGCGCGGAGCGCATCCGCGCGATGAAGCCCGGCGCCTACCTCATCAACAACAGCCGGGGCACGGTCGTGGACCTGGACGCCCTGGCGGCGGCCCTGCGCGACGGCCATCTCGCCGGAGCCGCGATCGACGTCTTCCCGGTCGAGCCCACCTCCAACGCGGAGCGCTTCGTCTCGCCCCTGCAGGGGCTGCCGAACGTCATCCTCACCCCGCATATCGGCGGCTCGACGGAGGAGGCGCAGGATCGGATCGGCGCGGAGGTGGCCCGCAAGCTGGTCGACTACGCCCAGACCGGCTCGACGCTCGGCGCGGTGAACTTCCCGCAGGTTCAGCTGCCGCCGCGCCGGTCCGGCGCCCGCTTCCTCCACGTCCACCGGAACGTGCCCGGCGTGCTCGGGCAGATCAACGCGGTCTTCTCGGGCCGGTCGCTCAACATCGACGCGCAGTACCTGCAGACGGACGGCGAGTACGGCTACGTCGTGGTGGACGCGTCGGTGGGGCTTGGCGAGGCGGACGCGGTACTCGGCGCGCTACGGGCCATCGACGGTACGGTGCGGACGCGGCACCTCCGGCCGGCGGTGGCGTGAGGCTGACGCCGACGGCTGCCCCACCTCGTCGCCCCGTGCGGGCGACGAGGTCCACACCGCTGCGCGTGCGCCTCCCACAGAGCTCGGGCTCGCCCGAGATCTGTTCCTGGCAAGCCCGCACGGGCGAGGGGACCCGCGCCCCGTCCTGAGACCCATGGGCGAGACCCGAGATCGCGTCGCCGCCCTGCAGAGGACGAGCGCGGCGCGGATCCGATCGCCCCCGGGGTCAGTGCCGCGGCAGGGTGTGCAGCGCCGTCAGGAAGGCGTCGACCTCCGCGCGGGTGTTGTAGAAGGCCAGCGACGCTCGCACCGACTGGTCGACCCCGAACCGGCGGAGCGCCGGCAGGGCGCAGTGATGGCCCGAACGGACCGCGATGCCGCGGGCATCGAGGTGGTGGGCGACCGCCTCGTTCTCCTGGCCTTCGATCACGAAGGACATCACGCTCGCCTTCTCCCGGGCCGTGCCGATCAGACGCAGGCCCTTCACGTCGGCAAGACCGGCCTGCGCATAGTCCAGCAGGTCGTGCTCGTAGGCGGCGATCGCCGGCAGGCCGATCCGCGCGAGGTAGTCGAGGGCCGCCCCGAGCCCCACCGCCCCGGCAATGTCGGGCGTGCCGGCCTCGAATTTTTCCGGCGCGCCCTTGTACACCGTCTTCGCGAAGGTGACGTCCTCGATCATGTGGCCGCCGCCCTGCCAGGGGGGCATCGCCGCGAGCAGGTGCGCCTTGCCGTAGAGCGCGCCGATGCCCGTCGGCCCGAACACCTTGTGGCCGGAGAAGACCAGGAAGTCGGCGTCCAGCGCCTGCACGTCGAGCGGCATGTGCGGCGCGGATTGCGCCGCATCGACCAGCACCGGCACCCCGTAGGCATGGGCGAGCTGGATGATCTCCCGCACCGGGTTCACGGTGCCGAGCGCGTTGGCCACCTGCGTCACCGAGACGATCTTGGTGCGGCCCGACAGCAAGGCCGCGTATTGCTCGAAGATGATCTCGCCCCGGTCGTTTGACCGGGATCGCCCGGAGCGTCCCCCCGGTCTGCTGAGCCAGCATCTGCCAGGGCACGATGTTTGCGTGGTGCTCAATGGTCGAGACGATGATCTCGTCCGCCCGGGCCGAT
>NZ_BACT01000698.1:0-2610 GCF_000333255.1 Methylobacterium sp. B1
TGGGGTCGGTCTTCTTCGCTGTACCCGACATCGTCGCGCCTCGTGAAAAAGATTTGGCAGACAACACGAGCCCTGCGGCTCTGTTCCTGCGGCGCGTTCGCTCCCCGCGCCCGGCCCGGTACGGTCCCGCGCCCCGGCGCCCCGCGATGCCATTCCCGGGGAGGGGACGCGTCTCGGAGCGGGGCGGGATCGGCCCGACGGCGGCCAGGATTGAGCGCCTTTCAAGGCGCGGGAACGGGAGCGGAAGACGCAGCAGCCCGATCCGGCGCAAGCCCCTGCGCAAGCCCCTGCGCGAGCCGAAGGGCGTCATCGTCGGCGGCCGAGGCCCCCCATCCGCAGCGCCTCAGGAACCTTCGATCACGCCGGTTCGGACCGGAAGTCTGCTCTCGGCGGTCGCCGCCGGAGGGTTCCGGAATGTTTGTTTCTGGACGGTTATGGCGGAGGTCAGCCCACATTCAGGCGAGACGACCATTCTATCGTGGCCTTGTGTCGGTCCCGACCGGCACAAATCGAACAGAAGGTCAGATCATGATGCACGTGAAGATGTTCGCGGCGACCGCGGCCGTCATCGGCGGCCTCGGCCTCGTCTCCGCCAGCGCGGCGCCCCTGGCACCCGCCGGAGCCGCCGCGATCACCGGCCCCGCGTCTGTCAGCACCGTCGCCTTCGGCTGTGGACCCGGCTGGGCGCCCGGCCCGTACGGGCGCTGCCGGCCGATCTACCGTCGTCCGCGCTTCTACGGCCCCCGCTGCTTCTTCCGCCCGACTCCCTGGGGCCCGCGGCGGGTCTGCCGCTAATGATCCGACGGCTCGGGATCGATCGCGGCACCGAACCGTGACGCGAGCCGCGAGCTGATCCAGGGGCAGGCGCCGTCTCCGAGGAGGCGGCCCTGCCCCTTCCCGTTGGAAGGGACGCGAACGCCCGGGATCGCGCATCCGGCCCGTGCCGCCAGGCAGGCCGGGGCCCGGCCGCAGAGCCGCGCGCCGTCGGACCGAAAGTCCCGGCGCGGGGCGGGAATAAATCCCGCCGCCCACCGGTTCCTGATCGTGTGGCACGACGCTGCGGTCTGGAGCACGAGGGTCGGGACCCCATGGCTTCGCAGGCTCTCGACGGGGCGGGCCCGGCCCGGCCGCCGACATGACGACCCTGGCGCGGGCGCGCTTCAGCCAGTTCGTCCTGCCGCGCCTCGACGAGGGTTACCGGCTCGCGCACTGGCTCACAGGAAATGCCACCGACGCCGAGGACGTGATGCAGGAGGCGTGTCTGCGCGCGTACCGGGCGATCGAGGGGTTCGCCGAAGGCAATGCCCGCGCCTGGTTCCTGACGATCGTCCGCAACACCGGCTATTCCTGGCTGCAGCGGCACCGGCCGCGGGCGGTGGTCTTCGCCGACGACCTCGCCCCCGAAGCCCGCGCCGAACTGGAGACCGGAGGCGCCCTGGCCGAGGCCCCGGAGACGCCCGAGTCGACCCTCATCGCCCGCGACGAGGCGGGGCAGCTCGCCTGGGCGGTCGGGTCCCTGCCGGTGGCCTTCCGGGAGGCGCTGATCCTGCGCGAGTACCATGGCCTCAGCTATCGGGAGATCGCCGCGGTGACCGGCGTCCCGATCGGAACCGTGATGTCGCGCCTCGGCCGCGCGCGGCAGCATCTGCTTGTACGGCTCGCGAAGGACGGGCGATGACCGACGACGAGACCCTTCAGCTCCTCAGCGCCTACGCGGACGGCGAACTGTCCCCTGGCGAAGTCCTGGCCATGGAGCGCCGTCTCGCCGCGGACCCCGCGGCGCGGGCGATGGCGGAGCGCCTCCGCGACCTCTCGCGCGCCCTGCGCGGCCCTCTGGCGGGACCGTCGGCCCCGGAGACCCTGCGGGCGGGCGTGATCGAGCAGATCGGCTTCTCCGATCCGCCCCCATCCCGCACCCGGCTCGGCTCCTGGCAGGTGCTGGCCGCGACGCTGCTCCTCGGTCTCGCCGGCGGCGCCGCGCTCGGCGCCGGGGCCGTCTATCTCGACCGCCCCGGCGGCGCCCCCGATACGGGCGCGTCCGTGCTCGCCGGCCACCTCCGCGGCCTCGCGGCGCCCCAGCCCTTCGACGTCGCCTCCTCGGACCGGCACGTGGTGAAACCCTGGTTCAACGGACGGACCACCATCGCGCCCGAGGCTCCGGACCTGTCGGACCGGGGCTTCCCGTTGATCGGCGGCCGGGTCGACATCGTCGCCGGCACCCCCGTGCCGACCCTGGTCTATCGCCGCGACCGGCACGTGATCAGCGTCACGGTGGTCTCCGCCGCCGACGGGGCTGCGGACGGCGAGGGACGGCGGGACGGGTCCACGATCGAGCGCTGGCACCTCGGCGACCTCACCTACTGGGCGGTGTCGGACCTCAACCCGCGCGACCTGCGCGCCTTCGCCGACCTGTTCCGGTCTCGGGCCGGCGGGCGCCCGAGCTGAAACGGGAATAATCGGCATTTCCGACGGGTTGTTACTGATATCGGGGAGTCGATGCGGCGAGGAACCTGGCGTGATCAGTCAATCGCACATGAACATCCGCAGAACCGGGGGCATGCCGGAGGCCGGCCCGGTGCACGCGCGGCGGTCCCAGTCCGGCGGCGCCCC
>NZ_BACT01000697.1:0-137 GCF_000333255.1 Methylobacterium sp. B1
CGACCTGACCCTGCGGGAACTCGATGCCCGGGGCTTCGAGATCATCGGCCTGGATCACCTGCCGGAGCGCCTGGCCGAACCGGATTACGGGCCGCCCTTCGCGGTCCTGACATTCGATGACGGCTACCGGGACAACG
>NZ_BACT01000696.1:0-868 GCF_000333255.1 Methylobacterium sp. B1
CCGATCCGATTCTGCCAAGCGGGCAGGGTCCCGGCATCGAGGGGGCGGCCGTCCACGGTGATCTGCCCGGCGGTCGGGCTCAGGACGCCGAGGATCAGTCCGGCGAGCGTCGACTTGCCCGAGCCGGTGCGCCCGGCGAGGCCGACCGTGGTGTTGACCGGGATCGTCAGGTCGATCCCGGCGAGGGCCGGACGCCCGGTGCCGTAATCGAAGCCGAGACCCTCGAGCCGGATCGCCCGGGCGAAGGGCAGCCTGTCCGCGGTGCGGGGCAGGGGCTCCCGCTCGTCGGCGAGCTCGTCGACGATGACCCGCACCGCCGGCAGGGTGAAGCGCATCAGCGCCACCGAGGTGAAGATGTTCTGGAAGGCCGGCAGCATGCGGTAGCCCGCAAAGGCGAACAGGCCGAGGAGCGGCAGGATCCCGGCGACGTCGAGCCCCTGGGCGAGCGCGAACAGCACCACCACGATCACCCCGCCGAAAGCCAGGGCCTCGATGACGAAGCGCGGCATCTGGCCGGTGAGCTGGCTCGCCGCGGTGGCGAGGGCGTAGGCCCGGGCCGGGGCGTCGAACCGAGAGGCGAACGCCTCCGCGCGCCCGTAGAGCTTCAGCTCGGTGAGCGCCCCGAAGGTCTCCTGCACGATCCGGAAGCGGGCCTCGTTGTCGGCGACGGTGCGGCTGCCCAGCCGGGCGAGCCGGGCGCGCATCACGAGGTAGATCCCGACATAGAGTCCGCCGAAACCGCCCCCGAGGATCAGCGCGAGCTGCGGCGCGTAGGCCATCAGGAAGGCGATCACCGCGAGCGCCGAACTCGCCCGCGAGGCGAGCACCGTGGCGGGCGTCAGCGCGCCGATCACCCGCCGGTCCGTCT
>NZ_BACT01000695.1:0-2252 GCF_000333255.1 Methylobacterium sp. B1
CGGGCCTATGGGAGGACCCGAGATGCTGGCCGCCACCACGGACGCCGCGCCCCTGCGCCGGATCGGCGAGCCCGACGAGATCGCCGGCGCCGCCGTGTTCCTGGCCTCCGCGGCGGGCCGGTTCGTGACCGGTCAGGCACTGGTCATCGACGGCGGCGTGACCATCGCCCGATGAGTCTCGACCCCCGCATCCCCGCCGGCTGGCCTTCCCTGCCCTTCCGCGAGGCCGAGGCGCGGCTCACCGCCCCGGGCGCACCCTTCGCCATCGCCACGGTGCCGATCCGGGGCGTGCCGACCCGGATCTGGGAGAAGGCCCCGCCGACCCTGCGCGACCTGTTCCGGATCGCCCGGGGGCACGGAGAGAAGACCTTCTTGGTCTACCAGGACGAGCGCGTGACCTTCACGGGCTTCGCCCGGGCGGCGACCACCCTCGCGCGGGCCCTGGTGGAGGCCGGCCTGCGCAAGGGCGACCGGGTCGCCATCGCGCAGCGCAACCTGCCCGAATGGCCGGTGAGCTATTTCGGTGCCCTGCTCGCCGGGGCGATCGCGACGCCGCTCAATGCGTGGTGGACCGGGCCCGAGCTCGCCTACGGCCTGCAGCATTCGGGCGCGCGGGTGCTGATCGCCGACGGCGAGCGCTTCGCCCGGCTCGCCCCGCATCTGGGCGAATGCCAGGCCCTGGAGCGGGTCCTCACCACCCGGATGGAGCCGGACCCCCGGGCGACGCCGCTCGCCGAGATCGTGGGGCCGGTCCGGGACTGGGCCGCCCTGCCCGACCTGCCCCTGCCCGACATCGCTCTCGATCCGGAGGACGACGCGACGCTGTTCTACACCTCGGGCACCACCGGCAAGCCCAAGGGGGCGGTCGGCACCCACCGGGCGGCCGCCACGACGGTGATGGCCTATCCCTACTCGGCGGCGCGCAGCGCCCTGCGCCGGGGCGAGAGCCCGCCCAAGCCCGACCCGTCCGCGCCGCAGCGGGCGGCGCTGCTGGTGATCCCGCTGTTCCACGTCACCGGCTGCCACGCGAGCCTCGGGGCGGCGCTCTACGGTGGCCACCGGCTGGTGATGATGCACCGCTGGGACGCGGACGCGGCCCTCGACCTGATCGAACGGGAGGGCTGCACCAGCGCGGGCGGCGTCCCGACCATCGCGTGGCAGCTCGCCACCGCCGCCCGGGAAGCCGGACGGCCGCTGCCGAGTCTCGAGGGCGTCACCTATGGCGGCGCCCCGGCCGCCGGCGACCTCGTGCGAACGCTCGGCGAGGCCCTTGCCGAAGGTCGTCCCCGGAACCGGCTGGGGCATGACCGAAACCTCGGCGACCTTCACCCATCACCAGGCGAGGGATTACCTCGCGCATCCCGAGTCCTGCGGTCCGCCCCTGCCGGTCTGCGAGGTGCGGATCGTCGACCCCCTCGGGGACGTGCTGCCGCCGGGCGCGGTCGGCGAGCTCTGCGTGAAGGGCCCCAACGTGGTCCGCGGCTACTGGGACGACCCGACGGCCACCGCCGAGGCCCTCTCCGAGGGCTGGCTGCGCACCGGCGACCTCGCCCGCGCCGACGACGAGGGGTTCCTGACCATCGTCGACCGGATCAAGGACATGCTGATCCGCGGCGGCGAGAACATCTATTGCTGCGAGGTCGAGAACGCCCTCTACGCCCATCCGGACGTAATCGACGCCGTGGTGCTGCCGGTGCCCCATCCGACCCTCGGGGAGGAGCCGGGCGCCATCGTGGTTCTGGCGGAGGGGTCGAGTGCCGACGCCTCGGAGATCCGCGCCTTCGCGGCCGCGCGGCTCGCGGCGTTCAAGGTCCCGGTGCGGATCGTGATCCGGGACGAACTCCTGCCGCGCAACCCCGCCGGGAAGATTCTGAGGGCCCCCCTGCGGGCGGTGTTCGCAGGCGTGTCAGATCAGAACGGCTCACCCTCTGGGTCCGGGCGGTAGACCCGCAGGGTCCGGCCGTCGGGGAACTGCACCGTCCGGCGGCGGACCACGACGTAGCCGGCGGCCTGCGCGCTGCTCAGGCGATCGAGGCGGTCGTCGGTGTCGTCCGGCGCGTAGCCGTACCCATAGCCCGGCCCGTAATTGTAGGCGCGGTAGCGCGCGTAGCCCTCAGGCGGAGGCGGGGGCGCTGCCGCGGCGATCTGCGGGCCGCTGCGGATCATGCGGGCCGGCGCCGCGGTGATGCGGGCCCCGCTCAGGGCGGCGGCGAACCGCTGGCGGTCGATGAGGGCCGCGTGCCGCCTCCGTC
>NZ_BACT01000694.1:0-6232 GCF_000333255.1 Methylobacterium sp. B1
AATGCAGCCGTAAAGGGGCGCCCCCCGCGAGCTGCGCGCCGATCGCCGCCCAGCCGGCTCCCGCCGTGCCGAGACCGCAGACCCGGATCAGCACCCCGTCGAGCAGGATGTTGAGGCCGAAGCTGCCGACCATGACGGCGCCGCTGAGGGGCGCATGGCCCTGGGCGCGCACGATGAAGCCGCCGACGATCATCACCAGCATCAGCGCCGTGCCGACCGTGGCGAGCGCCGTGTAGGGTGCGGCCTCCGCGGCGAGGGCGGCATCGGCGCCGAGGAGGCGCAGCCAGAACGGCGTGTCGGCGACGATCGCGGCCGTGACGGCGAGCCCGGCCGGCAGGCTCAGCCAGAAGCCGAGGCCGGCAGAGGCCGCGGCGCGGTCGTCGTCCCCCGCCCCGAGGGCGCGGGAGACCTGCGAGGCCGCCGCGATCCCCGCCCCGTAGCCGAGCGCCGCGACCAGCAGCGTGACCGGATACGCGATGGCGATGGTGGCGATCGCGGCCGCGCCGAGATCGGCCACGAACCACGCATTGACCAGCATCTGCAGCGCGTGGGCCGAGATGCCGAGGATCGCCGGCCCCGACAACCGCAGGACGAGGGCGACGACCCGGTCCTGGTCGAGATCGACCGGCCGCCTCACGGGGCCGCCGCAGCCGACCGGATGGCCGCCCGGGCGGCGCGTTCCTCTTCGAGGATCGTCTGCGCGATGGCGCCGGCCCGCACGGGCAGGATCGACAGCAACGTCTCGGTCAGACCGTGCGTCGGCTCGCTGAAGCCCTGGAGGTGCAGGCTCACCCGGGGCTCGGCGCGCTCCAGCGGCAGGCGGTAGTGCCGGTCCGCGGTCTCGCCGGCCATGAACGGGCGCACGGGATCGAGGATCGCCGGCACCGCGGCGCGCTGGTAGCCGGTGGCGCAGATCACCGCCGCGTAGCTCTGCCGCTCCTCGGTGCCGGCGACGTCGTCGCGCAGGGTCGCGCGCAAGCCCTCCGATGCCGCCTCCAGCGCCACCACCCGGGTGCTCCGCCGCAGCCGGTAGCGGGTCACGCCACTCACCGTCTGCTCGTAGAGCGTGGCGTAGAAGTCCTGGATCAGGTCGGCGTCGACCACCGCGTAGTTGGTGGCGCGGTGGGCGGCGATCAGCTCGGCCCGGACCGGCGCGGGGGCGCCGTGGATCCGGTCGACGGCCGCAGGGTCGAAGATCTCGTTGACGAAGGGACTGTCGTCGGCGGGCTTCAGGGCGGGCCCGCGGATCGCGAGGTCGACGAGCGCCCGCGGGTAGCGTGCGCCGAGATCGGTGACGATCTCCACGGCGCTCTGGCCGCCGCCCACCACCAGGATGCGGGGCTCCGGCCCGTCCAAGCGCGGCGCCCCGAGGGCCTGCGCGATCCCCGGCAGGTACCAGGAGGAGTGGATCAGCCGCCGGTCCTGCGCGTGGGCCGCGAAGGGGGCGGGGATCGCCGGGTCGCCGCCCGCGGCCACGACGAGGTGACGGCAGCGGCGCAGGCGGCGCGTCCCGGCGCCGTCCCGGGCCTCGACCACGAAGGCGGCGAGCCGGCCGTCGCGGATCTCCGGCCGCACGGCCTCCACGGTCTCGCCATACGCGACCACGTCCGAGAAATGGTCCGCCGCCCAGGCCAGGTAGTCGTTGTACTCGACCCGGGACGGGTTGAACGTCTTGAGGTTGAGGAAGGTGCTGAGCCGCCCCTTCACGTGCAGGTAGTTGAGGAAGCTGAACGGGCTCGTCGGATCGCGCAGGGACACGAGGTCCTTCACGAAGCTGATCTGCATGTCGGCGCCGGGCAGCATCATCGCCCGGTGCCAGCCGAACCGATCCTGCCGCTCGATGAACCGCAGGGACGTCCGCGGCGGCCCGTCGCCCATCGCGTCGCGCAGGGCGATGGCCAGGGACAGGTTGGCCGGGCCGAAGCCGATGCCGATGATGTCGTCGGTCGCGGGGTGATCCGTCATCGCTCGCATCTCTGTTCGCTCGGGGGGCGGTCTAGGCCGGCACGGCGGGGGGCCGCGGCGCGGCGTCGGCGGCGGCCGCGCCCGGCACCCAGAGCCGGTCGCGGACGAAATGCTCGCGCGACAGGGCGACCAGGGCCGCCCGCTTGTGGGGGAAGTCGACGGTGGCGATCGTCGCGAAGCCGGAGGCGTGAAGATTCCGGATCTGCTGGGCGTGATCGGCCCGGGGCTCGCCGACGATCCGCTGCGTGCGCGGCTCGTCGAGGAGCAGGTAATGCATCAGCGACGGCAGCCACGCCGAGAGAACGGGCCGCCCGCGGACGGCTTCGTCACCGATCGCCACGTGCCAGCCGCGGTCGTAGGGCCCGGCTTCGTAGAGCGGCCCGAGGCGGCTCTCCCGCGCCCAGTACAGCTCGAAATAGCCGAACGGCTTCCCGTCGAGGCAGCCGAACAGCGGCAGGGTCGCGGGGTCGGACTGGAGCTTGGCGATGTAGGCGGCATGCGCCGCGAGGGTGCCGGTCTCCTGCCAGATCGCGGCGACCCGGGGATCGTTCATCCAGGCGGAGAACAGGGCGACGTCGCCGGGCTCCGTCATCGTGCGGAAGCTCACGGTGCGGCCGAGCCAGGGGATCGCCCGCGCGTAGACCGTGCCGGCGGGCGTCCCGGGCCGCAGCGGGTGGCGGCGCCCGTCCGTGGCGGTGAACAGCTCGGGGAACGGCGGCCGGACCGCGGGAAGCCAGCGGGCGGGGCATTGCCAGAGAAGCCCCGGCAGGATCTCGACCCCGTCGCCGCTGCGCCGGGCCGCGCCGAGGTCGAGCAGCCGCCCGGTCGTCGCCGGATCGGCCGTCACGGCGATGCGCAGGACCCGCGTGTCCTCGGCGGTCAGCGCCTCGGCGCGCGCCAGGATCGCATCCACGGCGGCCGCCGGCTCGACCGAACCGGCGAGGCGGATCACCGGCATCTCCCGGGTCCCCTCCAGGGTCAGCGGCACCCGCGCGTCGGCGTGCGCCGTGTCGTCGTGCATCCCGTCCCTGGACATGCTGGGCCTCGAAGCGTCCGTCATCCGTCCTCCGCGTGTCGCCGGCACCTCCCTGACGGATGGGGCCGCCCGGCGTTCAGACCTTTCGTGCGGGCGCGGCCCGGAGGCCCCGGGGCGCCGCCGTGAACGGCCCCCCGCCTCAACCGTCAGTTCATCGAGGCCCGGAGCGGCGCAGGAGCGAGCGGATGGACAGGCAGACCGGCCAGGCGGCGATGGCGGACGAGGCGGCGATCGCGGACACGGGCGCGGACACGGGCGGGGACACGACCGCGGACACGGGCGGGGATTGGACCCTGGCACCGGTGGTGGTGGCCTTCGACCGGGCCGGGCACGGCGCCTTCTGGCCGGCCGGCCGGGCGCTGCCCGCCGGCTGGAGCCGGGCATACGGCCCCTGCGGGATCGCGGCGGCGCGGGACTGGATCGCCGATCCGGCGCACGCGCCCGAAGCCGCCCCCCTGTCGGAGCCAGCCCCCGACGCCGACCGCGAGAGCGTCCCGGCCCGGCTCGCCCGCCTCGCCGCGGCCGAGCCCGGGCGGCCGGCGGTGGTGTTCGGGAACCGGACGCTCACCCGGGGCGAGCTCGACACCCGGGCCTGCGCCCTCGCGGCCGGGCTCGCGGCCCGGGGGATCGGGCGCGGGGACCGCGTCGCGGTGGCGCTGGAGCGGTCGCCGGAGATGATCGTGGCGCTGCTCGGGGTTCTGCGGGCCGGCGCGGCCTTCCTGCCCCTCGATCCCGCATACCCCGCCGCCCGGGTGCAGCTGATGCTGGCGGATGCCGGCATCGCGCATTGCGTCACGACGCCGGCGATCGCCGCGCGCCTGGAGCTTCCGGCGGGCCTCGCCCGGCTCGATCCCGCCGCCCTGGAAGCCGACCGAGCCGCCGCCGTCCCGGTGATGCCGGAGCCGGGGGATGCCGCCTACCTGATCTACACGTCGGGCTCCACCGGCATGCCGAAGGGCGTGCTCGTGGAACACGGCCCGCTCGCCATGCACTGCCGGACCACGGCCGCGGCCTACGCGATGGACGCGGAGTCGCGCGAGCTCCATGTCCTGTCCTTCGCGTTCGACGGCGCCCACGAGCGCTGGATGACGCCCCTCGTGGCCGGCGGCTGCATCGTGCTGCGCGGCCCCGACCTCTGGACCGCCGCCGAGACCCTGGCGCAGATCCGCCGGCACCGGGTGACCCATGCGGGCTTCCCCACGAGCTTCATCGGCCAGCTCGCCGACTGGGCCGAGCGCCTGGGCGAGGCCCCTTCGGTCCAGGTCTACTCCTTCGGCGGGGAGGGGATGCCCCGGGAGACCTTCGCGCGGCTCGGACGCGCCCTGAAGCCCCGGCTGCTGATCAACGGCTACGGCCCGACCGAATGCGTGATCTCGCCGCTGATCTGGGCGGTGCCGCCGGACGCGACCTTCGACGAGCCCTACGCGCCGATCGGCGGCCCGGTGGGCGCGCGGGCGGCCTACGTGCTGGGGCCCGATCTCGAACCCGTGGGCGCGGGGGAAACCGGCGAGCTCTACATCGGCGGCGGCCTCGCCCGGGGCTATTGGGCGCGTCCGGCGCTCACCGCCGAGCGGTTCCTGCCGGACCCCTTCGCCGCGGGCGGCGGCCGGATGTACCGAACCGGCGACCGCGTGCGGCGCCGTCCCGACGGCAGCCTCGCCTTCGCCGGACGGGCGGACGATCAGGTTAAGATCCGCGGCCACCGGATTGAGATCGGCGAGGTCGAGGCGGCCCTGCGGGGGCTGCCGGGCGTCGCGGAGGCCGTGGTCCTGCGCCGGGAGGGCCCGGCCGGTGCCTATCTCGCGGGCTACGTCGTGCCGTCACGCGGGCGCCGCCCGGAGCCCGGCCGCCTGCGCGCCGGCCTCGCCCGCACCCTGCCGGAGCCCATGGTGCCGGCGAGCCTGACCCTCCTCGACCGGCTTCCGGTGACCGCCAACGGCAAGCTCGACCGCCACGCCCTGCCGGACCCCGCCGCCGACGACCGGCGCGGGCGGCCCCCCGGCTCCGCCACGGAGCGGCGGCTCGCCGGGATCTGGTCCGAGATCCTGGGCTTTCCGGTCCGGGTGGCGGACCGGCGCTTCTTCGAACTCGGCGGCGATTCCCTGTCGGCCCTGCGGCTGGTGGCGCGCCTGCGCCTCATCGCGCCCCGGGGCGGGATCGGCGTGGCGGACCTCCTGCGCGATCCCACCATCGCGGAGCTGGCGGCGCGGATCGATGCCGGATCGGAGGCGGCCGAC
Source organism: Methylobacterium sp. B1 (assembly GCF_000333255.1). Taxonomy (NCBI): domain Bacteria; kingdom Pseudomonadati; phylum Pseudomonadota; class Alphaproteobacteria; order Hyphomicrobiales; family Methylobacteriaceae; genus Methylobacterium; species Methylobacterium sp. B1. Next base: position 5,239 of record NZ_BACT01000694.1, read on the forward strand.
GAAGGCCTCGCCCCCACGGTCCGGCTGTCCGCCGGGCAGCCGGAGAGCGACCGGCCGGTGCTGGTGCTGTTCCCGGGACTCCTGGTGAGCACCCGGGAATACGAGCCCCTGGTGGCCCATCTCGGCCCCGGGCAGGAGGCGCACGGCTTCCTGTGCGCCTCCCTGGTGGAGGCGGTCCGGCCGCTGCCGGCGGTGGCCGACCTCGCCGACGCCTATGCCGAGCGGGTGCGCGGCCTGATGCGCGGCCGCGCCGGCACGTGCGTCTTCCTGGGCTGGTCCTGGGGCGGGGTGCTGGCCTACGAGACCGCCCGCCGGCTCGGCCCCGGCTTCCCCCTGGCGTGCGTCGGCATGCTCGATGCCTGCGGCCTGGAGGCCAATTTCGCCCCCGGCGCCGGCCGGCCGATCGCGCCCGAGGAGCGGGCGGCCCACGAATCGCTGGTCGGCGCCTGGCTCGAGCGCTCGCCGATGCGTGCGCATTGGGCGGCCCTGCGCGCCCGCATGGACCCGGAGGCCGACCTGCAGTTCCTGCGCTTCCTGGCCGCCGAGCCGCAGCCCCTGCCGACCGACGGACCCGAGGTCGGAAGCCGGGAGCGGATGCTCTGGACGCTGGTCGACCATGCCATTCAGTTCCGCGGCCTCCGGCTGGAACCCGCCGCGGTGCCGGTCCACAGCTTCGTGGCGGCGGAGTCCCTGACCCGCGGCCTGCCGGTGATCGACTGGTCCGCGCTCACCAGCCGGCTTCTCGCGGTGGAGACCGTACCGGAAACCGATCATCTCGACATCGTCCTGTCGCCGTACCTCCACCACCGGATCGCCGCGCTGATGGCGCCCGGTGCCGGGGCATGGGGCCGGGCCGCGCGGACCGTCGCCGGAGCCGCCGCCGGAGCCGCCGGAGCCGCTGCCGGGACCGCCGCATGACTCCGCGGGATCCCGATCTGACCTTCGAGGCCCTGCGCGACGCCCATGTGGCCGCGCTCACCGGCTCCCTATCGAC
>NZ_BACT01000693.1:0-1041 GCF_000333255.1 Methylobacterium sp. B1
ATTCTAATTCACGAAGATAGACATTGTTGTCCAAATCGACCGCATGATAGCTGTCCCGGCTGCGTGAGCTACGCAGGCGGGACAATGTGAGCGGGATCGTGGCGGCCCGGAATTACGACGCTGGCCTCTCCGGCCAGAGGATCTCGGCGGCTCCCGTGCCCGGCTCCGGCCGGCAGCCGCCCGGCGGATCCTGGAACCTCGCGGCGTTCGAGCGCCATCGCGCCGCCTATCTGGCGAGCGCGCGCCGCATCCTCGGCTGCCCGGCCCAGGCCGAGGACGTTGTGCAGGACGTGCTGCTCCGGCTCATCGCGGATCCGCCTGAGGCCGCGGATGCGGTCCAGGCCGCCTATGTCGGGCGGATGGTGCGCAACCTCGCCCTCGACCGGGCTCGGCGGCAGGGCTTCGAGCGGCGCCTGTTCACCGGCCTCGATGCCGCCCCGGATCCGGCCGACCCGGGGATGGGAACCCCCGAGGCGGCCGCGGCGTCGCGCGAATCCCTGCGGCAGGTGGAGGCCGCGGTGGCCGAGCTGCCGGAGCCGGTGCGGACCGCCTTCCAGCTCCACCGGGTCGAGGGCGTTCCGCAGATCGAGATCGCGGCCCGGCTCGGGGTCTCACGTGCCCTGGTGTGCGGCCTCGTGCGCCGCGGCCACCTGCACTGTCTCGCGGCCCTCGACCGGCGCTGCGCCGCCTGTCCGGCGCGCGCCGACGCACCACGCGAGCATCAGCGCCAACCCGATCCCGTCGGCCAGGAACTCGGCCGCGACCCGGCTGGCGAGCACCCCCGTATAGCCGAGGAGCGGCGGCAGGATCAGGAGCGGCGGGATCAGCGCCAACCCCTGCGCCGCCAGCGACACGGCGGCGGCCCGGCGCGGCGCGCCGATCGCCTGGAACAGGGTCGCGGCCGTGAGCTGTAGGCCCACCGGCATGAAGGCCACGGCGAAATCGCGGTGGCGCGCGCACCCTCCCGGGGGGCCCCGGATCCTGCGCGAACAGGCCCGCGAGGGGCTCGGCCCGCACGATCATCAAGGCGCCCACGATGGC
>NZ_BACT01000692.1:0-11855 GCF_000333255.1 Methylobacterium sp. B1
AGCCCGCCGGCGCCACGGCCGGCACCGCCACGTAGTTGGCCGGGGTCACGCTCGGATTGTTGGCCGCGCCGTTGGCATAGTAGTTCTTGGCCACGCCCAGGTTGTTGCCTGTGAAACCGTAGGCACCGGCCAGCAGATTGACCACGCTGCCCAGGGGTCCGCTCGCGCCCTGCTCGACCCCGCGCTGGTAGATCGGGCCGAGCTGGGCACCCAGGCCGCCGACGAGCTGTTGCGGAACGATGCCGTTGATCGGCGTCTGGGCCGGCAGGCCGCCCGCGAGATTTGCAGCCACGCCGTATGTCCCGAGCCCGGCCGAGGACAGGTCGTTGCGCGCCGAGCCCAGCAGGTTCTTGTCGCTGATCGCGAACTGCTGCTGGGCGAGCCCCGCGGCGGTGTTGATCGCGATCGACTGCGCCAGGTTGAGCTGCAGCGTCTGCTGACCGGTCGCCGTCGTGTTGAGCGTCAGGTACGGCGCCAGCAGATTGAGGACGTTGACGTCCGAAGCGGTCGTGTTGGCCGTCTGTGCCTGCGCGCCCGGTCCGAAGGCAGCGACCGCCAACGCCACGATCGAGACGCCATATCGAAATGTCATGCCAACCCCCAAAGCGCGCGGCGATGCGGATGAGGGCAAGCGGCTGCTGGATGACCTGTCCGACAAGTACGAGAAGCAGCGCGCCCTGGCCGGGAAGATCATCGATCTGACGAAGCAGAATTCCGGCGTCAGGACCTGGGCCGAGATCAACACGACGGGTCGGCCGGCGACGGCGGCGCTCCGTTCGGAACTCGACACCTTGGCCAAGGGCCGCTCGGGCGAGACATCGGGTGACGAACTTGGCCAGTCTGCGGCCGGCTTCCAGATCCGCATGGAGCGGGCCTGGGGGACAGCTTCAATCGGCGAACGGGTGCGACGACCCTCGAAGTGCTGGAGCACCGGGTGAACGCGGCCAAGCAGGTGCGGGATGAGGTCGCGCACGCCATGGACGACCTCCTGCGCGCGAGCGCCGCGCAGGGCATCTCGACCGAGGGGGTGCGCCAGAAATACGCCGCCTGGTCGGCCTCGTTCCAGAAGGCGCTGGCGACCATCGAGACGGGGGCCGCCGTCAAGGCCGCCGACCTCGCCTCCGGCGAATACGCGACGCTGAGCCTCGCGGCGAACCGGGCCTTCGACGCGCTGGCCGAATTCCAGAACCGCCGCATGATCGACGCCGTCGGCAGGGCCAAGGCCGATGCGAGCGAGGGCCAGACGATCCTGCTCGCCACCGTTGCGGCGGCGCTCCTCCTCGGCCTCGGCATCGCCACCTGGCTCGCCTTCTCGATCTCCCGTGGCCTCGGCCGCGCCGTGACCCTCGCCGACGCGGTGGCGATGGGCGACCTGAGCCAGACCGCGAAGGTCACCTCCAACGACGAGCTCGGCGACCTGGTGGGGGCCATGGGCCGCATGACCGAGAACCTGAACGCGACGGCCGCGCTCGCCAACGCCATCGCCCAGGGGGACCTCAGGGTTGAGGCCCGGCCGCTCTCCGACAAGGACACGATGGGCATCGCCCTGCAGACCATGCTGACGAAGCTGCGCGCCGTCGTGGCCGAGGCGAGCGCGGCGGCGAGCAACGTGTCGGCGGGGTCCCAGGAGCTGTCGGCCTCGGCCGAGCAGCTGTCGCAGGGCTCGACCGAGCAGGCGGCCTCGACCGAGGAGGCCTCGGCCTCGATGGAGGAGATGGCCGCCAACGTGAAGCAGAACGCCGAGAACGCCAGCCAGACCGAGACGATCGCCCGGCAATCGGCCCAGGACGCGGAGGCCAGCGGGGTCGCCGTCGGCCGCGCCGTCGAGGCCATGCAGACCATCGCGCAGAAGATCACCATCGTGCAGGAGATCGCCCGCCAGACCGACCTGCTGGCCCTCAACGCCGCCGTCGAGGCGGCCCGGGCCGGCGAGCATGGCCGCGGCTTCGCGGTGGTGGCCAGCGAGGTGCGCAAGCTCGCCGAGCGCAGCCAGGCGGCCGCGGCCGAGATCGGCACGCTGTCGTCCGACACCGTCAAGGCCGCCCAGCAGGCCGGCGACATGCTCGGCAAGCTCGTGCCCGACATCAAGAAGACCGCCAGCCTGGTGGAGGAGATCACCGCCGCCTGCCGCGAGCAGGATGTCGGCTCGGGCCAGATCAATCAGGCGATCCAGCAGCTCGACAAGGTGACCCAGCAGAACGCCAGCGCCTCCGAGCAGGTCTCGGCCACCTCCGAGGAACTGGCCACCCAGGCCGAGAAGCTGCAGGCGACGATCGCCTACTTCCGCATCACCGAGGCGGGCCGCACCGGTCGGCCCTCTGGGCGGTGTCGATCAGGCGGTGACGCGGCTGCGCGCGACGGCAACGCGGATGGGCGCGCCCTCGGCGGCGATCCGCTCGCGGAGCCCGAAGCGGGCGGGGGGGCGCAACCCGGCCGCGGCCGGGGGCTTCGCCCTCGACATGGGCGAGGGCGACGCGCAGGACGCCGCCTTCACCCGCGTCGCCTGACATCTCGCCCGACAGGTCGCCCGACCTGTCGGGCGAGGCCCGGATCCGCGCGGCGCTCGTCCCCGCGCGGATCCTGCCGTCGGCGCGCGTCGCAGTCCATCCGGAGACTCTGCATGTCCAGTGTGTGGCAGTACCTGACCCTCGGTCTCGGCGCCGAGACCTTCGGGATCGACGTCGAGCACGTCCACGAGATCCTGGACTACCGGGTCCCGGCGGCCCTGCCGCAGGCGCCGGCCTTCCTGCTCGGCATGATCGACGTGCGCGGGCAGAGCTACCCGGTGGTGGACCTGCGCACCAAGCTCGGACTGCCGCCCGTGGCGCGCACGCCGGCGACGCGGATCATCCTGCTCAACGTGCCGATGCCGGGCCGGGCGCTCCGGGTCGGGTTCGTGGCCGACCGGGTGATCGAGGTGACGGAACTCGACGGGACCGAGATGGAGGCGGCCCCCGAGGTCGGCGGCCGCTGGAACGCGCGCTACATCGCCGGGATCGGCCGCCGGGGCGAGGCGTTCGTGGTGGTGTTCGACCTCGTCGCGCTCATGGACGGCGACGGGCCCGCGCTCGCCGCGTCGCCCCAGGCCGCCTGAGCGGACCCGGGACCATGGAGACCGATCCGGGTCACCTGAGCGACCGGCATTTCCGCTCGGTCGCCGACCTCGTCCAGCACCATGCCGGCATCCAGCTGCCGCCGGCCAAGCGCACCATGGTCGAGGGCCGGCTGCGCAAGCGCATGCGCGCCCTCGATCTTCCGACCCTCGAGGCCTATGGCCACCACCTGTTCGAGGCGGGCCATCTCGCGGACGAGTTCCCGCACCTCGTCGACTGCGTGACGACGAACAAGACCGACTTCTTCCGCGAGCCGGCGCATTTCGATCTGCTGCGCACGACGATCGTCCCGCGGCTGGCGGCGCGGGGCGACCGGCCGCTGCTCAAGGTCTGGAGCGCGGCGGCTTCGACCGGGGCGGAGGCCTATACGCTGGCGATGGTCCTGCAGGACATGGCCGCCGACCGGTTCCGCTATGCCATCCTCGGGACCGACATCTCCTCGGAGGTGCTCGACCGCGCCCGGACGGCGATCTACCCGGAGGAGATGCTGGAGGCGGTGCCGCCGGACCTGCGGCGGCGCTACGTGATGGTCGCGCGCGATCCGGCCCGGCGCGAGGGGCGGATCGTGCCCGAGCTGCGCGCCCGGGTGCGGTTCCAGCGGCTCAACCTGATGGACGAAAGCTACCCGATCGACCGGGACGTCGATCTCGTCTTCTGCCGCAACGTGCTGATCTACTTCGACAAGCCGACCCAGAAGGCCGTGGTCGCACGCCTAGCCGGGCACCTGCGCCCCGGCGGATACCTGATCGTCGGCCATTCCGAATCGATGGCGGGCGTCGGCGTGGCGGGCCTCGACCAGATGTCCTCGACCGTCTTCAGCAAGCTGAGGGATTCCGGCCGGTGAGTGCATCGAGACCGATCCGCGTCCTCATCGTCGACGACTCGGCCTCCGTCCGCCAGACCCTGTGCGGCATCCTGGAGACGGCGCCCGACATCGCGGTCCTGGGTACCGCGGCCGATCCGTTCATCGCCGCCCGCCGGATCCAGGAGGAGATCCCGGACGTCATCATCCTCGATCTCGAGATGCCGCGCATGGACGGCCTGACCTTCCTGCGCAAGATCATGGCGCAGAAGCCGCTCCCGGTGATCGTCTGCTCGACCCTGACCGAGGCGGGTTCCCGGATCCTGTTCGAGGTGCTGGAGGCGGGCGCCGTCGACGTACTGCCGAAGCCGCGGGTCGACACCCGCCAGTTCCTGCTCGAATCCACGGTGCGGGTCTGCGACGCGGTGCGCGCGGCCGCCCGGGCCAAGCTGCGCGGCAGCCGGCCGCCGCGACAGCTCGTCGAAGCGAAGCTCTCGGCCGATGTCGTCCTGCCGCCGCCCGTGCCCGGACGCGTCGTGGTCGAGACCGACCGGATCGTCTGCATCGGCGCGTCGACGGGCGGGACGGAAGCCCTGCGCGACGTGCTCGAGGTGCTGCCCGCCGAGTCCCCCGGCCTCGTCATCGTGCAGCACATGCCGGAGCACTTCACGGCGGCCTTCGCCAAGCGCCTGAACGGGCTCTGCGCGATCACCGTCAAGGAGGCGGAGGACGGCGATCCGGTGCTGCGGGGCCGGGCCCTGATCGCCCCGGGCGGGCGGCACCTCATGGTCGAGCGCCGGGGCGGCAGCTACGCGGTGTCGGTGAAGGACGGTCCGCTTGTCGCGCGCCATCGCCCGTCCGTCGATGTGCTGTTCCGGTCGGCCGCCCGGGCGGCGGCCGCGAACGCGCTGGGCATCCTGATGACCGGCATGGGCGACGACGGCGCCAACGGCCTGCTGGAGATGCGCCGGGCCGGGGCGCAGACCGTGGCGCAGGACGAGGCGAGTTGCGTGGTGTTCGGGATGCCCAAGGAGGCGATCGACCGCGGCGCGGCCGCCAAGATCCTGCCGCTCGAGCAGATGCCCGGGGAGATCCGGCGGTTCGGCCTGACCGTGGCGGGGCCGCGCTGAGGCCGGTGTGACCGCCGGCCTCGGGCTCAGGACTGGTCGCGACGCTCGGACTTCGCCTCGGATCTCGCCCGGCGCGCCCGCGTGCGGCTGTATTGCGGAGGCGATCCGCGCAGCGCCCCGGCGGGAGCCGTCTTCACGGCGCGGGCCGGAGGCGGCCCCATATCCCCGCCGCGGCGCGCACCCGCTTTCGCGCGCTTCGTACTCCGCCCGCTCGACGTTGCGATGCTGCCTGCGCGGATGCCGGCCTCCTGTGTCCGGGCATCCAGCAGGTCCTGAACACCGGGCGGATGATCGGGCACGGGAAACAGGCTGGCCAGCCCGTCGGCGACGCCTCTGAGCACGGCATCCGCCTGCTCTTGATCTTCCCTGCCCTGTACGACGATGAAACTCATCTGCGCACCCGGATCGTTGGTTCAGATCCTAAACTCGACGGGATGCGAAGGGTTGCTCAGGCCGTTGTGAAGTCGTCCGGTGATGTCGGACATCGGCGCTTCATGAACGCGATGTAATCAACTTGCGGTCGTGTCGCGAAGAGTGCCGAATCATTGGGCAGGCCCGTGGCAGGGCTTCGCGACCTCTCGCGGCGACCACTCGCGGCGGCCGCTTCGGCGCCGGCAGGGTCGGGGCCGGCCCGGCGCAGGACGGGGCGAGGCTGTGCCCGTGCGCCACGTCCCCAGGGCGCCGCGTGCCGGCACCTCCGTGACCACGCGGCGCGGAAAGCCCGGCCGGCTCACGCGGCGTAGCGGTCGAGCGCCAGATCGTCGCTCGCGATCTCCGGGGCCCGGCCGGACACGAGGTCGGCGAGCAGGCGGCCCGAGCCGCAGGCCATCGTCCAGCCGAGGGTGCCGTGGCCGGTGTTGGTGAACAGGTTCGCGATCCGCGTGCCCCCGACGATCGGCGTGCCGTCCGGCGTCATCGGCCGCAGGCCGGTCCAGAACGCGGCCCGGGAGAGGTCGCCGCCCGCGGGGAACAGGTCCTGCACCGAGCGCGCGAGGGTCTCGCGGCGCGGCAGGCGCAGGGCACTGCTGAAACCGGCGAGTTCGGCGGTGCCGCCGACGCGGATGCGGTCGCCGAGCCGGGTGATCGCCACCTTGTAGGTCTCGTCCATCACCGTCGAGACCGGGGCGGCGGCCGCATCGGCGATGGGCAGGGTCAGGGAATAGCCCTTCACCGGGTAGACCGGCAGGGCGATCCCGAGGGGGCGCAGCAGGGCCGGCGTGTAGCTGCCGAGCGCCGCCACGTAGGCCTCCGCCCGCAGGAGCTCACCATCGGCGGTCTCCACCGCCGTTACCCGGTCGCCGGCATGGTGCAGGCGCGCGATCGCCGTCCCGTAGCGGAAGGTGACGCCGAGTCCCTCGCAGATCGCGGCGAGGCGCTGCGTGAACAGGTGCGCGTCGCCGGTCTCGTCGCCCGGCAGCCGCAGGCCGCCGACGAACACGTCCGGCACCGCCGCGAGCGCGGGCTCCGCGGCGATGCAGCCCGCCGGATCCAGAACCGTGTAGGGCACGCCGTAGGCGTCGAGGACGCGGGTATCGTCGCCGACATGGTCGAGCTGCTTCTGCGTCCGGAAGAGCTGCAGCGTGCCCTTCTCCCGGTGGTCGTAGGCGATGCCCGTCTCGGTGCGCAGGTCGCGCAGCACGTCGCGGCTGTACTCGGCGAGCCGGACCATGCGGCCCTTGTTCCGCCGGTAGGCCTCCTCGGTGCAGTTGGCGAGCATCCGCGTGAGCCAGCCGTAGAGGCGGGGCTCCAGGCGCGGCCAGAGCACCAGGGGGCGGTGCCGCATCATCAGCCACTTGAGCGCCTTCACGGGGATCCCGGGGGCCGCCCAGGGCGCCGCGTAGCCCGGCGAGACCTGGCCGGCATTGGCGAAGCTGGTCTCCAGGCCGGCGCCGGGCTGGCGCTCCAGCACGGTGACCTGATGGCCGGCCCGGGCGAGGTAATAGGCCGAGGTGACGCCGACGACGCCGCCGCCGAGGATGAGGACGTTCATGGCGGGCCTCAGGCTCCGAGATAGACGCGGTGGAAGCGGTGGCCGAGGTTGGTCAGGACCTCGTAGCCGATCGTGCCGGCCGCCGCGGCGACGGCGTCGACGTCGCGCTCCGGCCCGATGATGTCGACGAGCGCCCCCGGCCCGATCGTGCCGGGGGCCAGGTCGGTGACGTCCAGGACGAGGCTGTCCATCGAGACCCGCCCGACCACGGGCAGGCGCGTGCCGCCGAACCAGGCCGCCCCACCGGCGGTGCTGCGGAAGAACCCGTCCGCGTAGCCGATCGCCACGGTGGCGAGGCGGCTGTCCCGGCCGACGGTCGCCGCGTGCCCGTAGCCGACGGGGGTTCCGGCCGGGACGCTGCGCGTCTGCATCACCCGCGCCCGCAGACCGATCACCGGCCGCATCGGATTCGGGGCGTCCGCCTGCGGGGCGATCCCGTAGAGGGCGGCGCCGGGGCGCACCAGGTCGAACCGGAAGTCCGGCCCGAGGAAGATCCCGGACGAGGCCGCGAGGCTCGCGGGCACGGCCGGCAGGCGCCGCCGGACGACCTCGAAGACGGCGCGTTGCGCCGCGTTGACGGGGCTGTCCGGCTCGCCCGCACAGGCGAGGTGGCTCATCACCAGCCGCAGGTCGAGGCCCGCGAGCGCGTCCGGCGCGTCGAGGAGCGCGCAGGCCTCTTCGGCCGCGAAGCCGAACCGGGCCATGCCGGAATCGATCTGGAGGATCGCGGGCAGGCGCCGGTCCAGGCGCCGGGCGAGACCCTGCCAGCCGTTGCGCTGCGACCGGTCGTTGAGGACGGGGACGAGGTCGTGGGCCGCGCAGGCCGCCTCGCTGCCCGGGGAGGCGCCGTTGAGCACGGCGATCACGGGGCCGGGGCCGAGGATCGCCCGGAGGGCGACGCCCTCGCCGACCTGCGCCACGAAGAAGTGCCGACAGCCGGCGGCGGCCAGGACCGGCGCCACCCGGTCGGCGCCGAGCCCGTAGGCGTCCGCCTTGACCACCGCCGCGCAGACGGCCGGCCCGGCCTGCAACGCGAGGGCACGGTAATTGTCGGCGATGGCCCCGAGGTCGATCGTCAGGAGCGCGGCTGCCGTGCCTGCGGGACCGGCATCGGGCCGGTGATCGCGATCGATCCTGCTCATGGCGACCCCCGGGGCGGCTCCCTGATGCGCTGCCGCCAAGCTATACGGAGGATCGTCGAACAGGCGTGCGATGTGTCGAAGCGTCTTGCGACGATTGGCGGCTCGTGCAATTTCCTACGGCGATTTCGAAGATCCTTCGTGACCCGCCGTGGACGAGATCGACCGCCGCATCATCCAGGCCCTGCGCGTCGACGGCCGGATCAGCAATGCCGACCTCGCCGCCGCAATCGGCCTGTCCGCCTCCGCCTGCCACCGCCGCGTGCGCCTGCTGGAGGAATCCGGGATCATCCGGGGCTACACCGCGCTGATCGGCGGCGGCGCCGACGCGCCGGGCCTCGTGGTGCTCACGCAGTTCACCCTGGACCGCCAGACCGAGGATTACCTCAACCGCTTCGAGGCGGCCGTCCGGCGCTGTCCCGAGGTGCAGGATTGCTATCTGATGACCGGGACGGCCGATTACCTGGTCAAGCTCAAGGTGGTCGACGCGGCCGATTACGAGCGGCTGCACAAGGATGTCCTGTCGCGTCTCCCCGGCGTGGCCCGGCTGCAATCGAGCTTCGCCATCCGGACCGTCGTGGCGGCGGGCCGGCCCCTCTGATGGCCGCCGCGGATCAGGATGCGAGAGGAGCCCCGGCATGACGTCGAGTCCCGGTTCTGACGCGGTAGTCCCCTGCGACCTGCGCCTGCGCGATGTCACGCTCGCCGAAGGCCGCCGGGCGACCATCGACATCCGGGACGGCCGCGTGGCCGTCCTGCACGATCCCGGCGCGCCGCTGCCCCCTGCCGCTCGCACGATCGACCTCGGCGGCGCCCTGGTGCTGCCGGGCTTGGCGGACGGGCACGTCCACCTCGACAAGTGCCTGCTCGGCCTCGCTTGGCGCCCCCACCGGGCGCAGGGATCCGTCCGCGCCATCATCGCGGACGAGAAGGCCTTCCGCCGGACCACGCGGGTGCCGCTCGCCGCGCAGGGCGCCGAGGCCCTCCTCGAACGCATGCTCCGCGGCGGCACGACGAGCCTGCGGACCCATGTCGACATCGACGACGTCACGCGGCTCGACCACCTCGCCCAGATCCTCGACCTGCGGGCGCGCTGGTCCGACCGGATGCAGATCCAGATCGTCGCCTTCCCGCAGAGCGGGATCCTGGGATGCCCGCCGGTCGCGGATGACCTGGACGAGGCCCTGCGGATGGGTGCCGATCTCGTCGGCGGCCTCGATCCCGTCGGCATCGACGGCGATCGCGACGGTCACCTGGACATCGTCTTCGCCCTGGCCGAGCGTCACGGAAGGGGCATCGACATCCACCTTCACGACGGCGGCGAAGCCGGCCTCGACACGATCGCGGCGATCGCGGCCCGCACGGCGGCGGCCGGCCTCGGCGGGCGGGTCACGATCAGCCACGCCTTCCCCCTCGCGGAAGCCGACGATCTCCACTCGGCCGGATCGCGGAAGGCCTGAACCGGGCCGGCGTCGCGATCCTCAGCAGCGTGCCGGGCGGGCGCCGGTGCCCGCCGATTCCGCGGCTGCGGGACCTCGGCGTCCCGGTCTGCTTCGGCACCGACAATGTCCGCGACTGCTGGAATCCCGCCACGGTCACCGGCATGGTCGACCGCGCCCAGCTCGCCGCCTACCGGTTCGATCTCCGCACCGACGGAGAGCTCGCCGCGCTGCTCGACCCCGTCACAACCGTCCCGGCGCAGGTTCTGGGGCTGGGCCCGGGCGTGGTGGCGCCGGGGGCCCGGGCCGACCTGATCGCCTTCCGCGCCGGCGGCGTGCCCCAGGTGATCGTCGAGCGCCAGGCGCCCGTGCTCGTCGTGGCGCGGGGGACCGTCGCGATCGACCGGCACGGTGCGGCCGCCGGAGGCCCGCCGCCGTGAACGACCGCGCCCTGCGCTATCTCCTCGCCGTCGTGCGCGCGGGCTCGGTCCGGGCCGCCGCCGAGGGCCTGAACGTCGCCGCCTCGGCCGTCAGTCGGCAGATCATCGAGCTGGAAGCGCAGGTCGGCGAGACCCTGCTCGAACGCCTGCCCCGGGGCGTAGTCCCCACCGAGGCCGGCCGTCTGGTCGCCGAGCACGCGCAGCGACAGGCCGACGAGGCGGCGCTCCTCGAGGACCAGCTCAAGCGCCTGCGCGGGGTGCAGCGGGGGACGATCAGCCTGCGCTGCGGCGCCGGCTTCCTGATCGACCTCCTCGACAACGCCCTCGCGGGCTTCGCGCAGGACCATCCGGGCATCGCCTATCAGGTCGAGATCGGCACCACCGACGGCATCCTCGCGGCGATCGCGCGGGGTGAGGCGGATATCGGCCTCGTCTACAATCCGCCCGCGCATCCGGATGTCCGCGGCGTCGTCTCCGCCCGGCAGCCCCTGCTCGCCGTCCTGCCGAAGGGGCACCCCCTCGCCAATGGGTCGGCGCCGGTTCCCCTGCGCAGCTTCGCCACCGAGCCGGCCGCCCTGCTGCCGCCCGACCACGGGGTGCGCCAGCTCCTCGGCCGCGTCGAGGCGGATGGCGGGTTCCGGCTGGTGCCGCGGCTGGAGACGGCGTCCTTCGAGCTGCACCGCCGCTTCGTCATGGCGGCCATGGGGGTGGCCTTCCTGCCCCGCTTCGTGGTCGCGGCCGAATTGCGCGCCGACCTCCTGGACGCGGTGCCGTTGCGCGACGCCATCCTGTCCGAGGCGAGCGCCCACTTGGTCATCCGGGCCGGGCGACGGCTGCCCGAGGGGGCGGCCCGGCTGCTGGGCTGGCTGGCCGACCACATGGTGGCGTTCCGGCCGCCGCCGGCCTGACCGGGACCGTGCTGAATTCCGCACGCATCGTGCAGAAATCGGTTGTTGTCGCAACGCTCGATTACCGGAACGATAGTGCCGCATCGTGAGGACGGATCGGCATGACCATCGCAACGGTAGGGGTCGTCGGGCTCGGCAATATGGGTCTGGGCATGGCCACGACCCTGGCCCGCAAGGGCTTCACGGTCCTGGGCTACGACCTCAGCCCGGCCCGGCGCCCGGCTGCGGAGGCCGCCGGCGTGGCGACACGCAACACCCTCAACGAGGTCCTGCAAGCGGCCGACGCCCTGGTCTTCTCGCTGCCGCTGGCGCGGGACGTGGAGGCGGTGGTCACCGCGGAGGGCGGCCTCCTGTCCCGGACCGACCGGAAGGTTGTGGTGGTGGACACCTCGACCTCGGATCCCGGCACCACCCGGCGCCTGGCCGAGCGCCTCGCCGCGGCCGGCCACGCGCTCCTCGACGCGCCGGTGAGCGGCGGCCCGTCCGGCGCCGCCGAGGGCACCCTGACCATGATGGTCGGCGGGGCGGAGGCGGATTACGCCCTGGCCCGGCCGGTCCTGGAGGCCATGTCGGCCCGCGCGCCGCATGTCGGGCCGTCGGGCGCCGGCAACATCGTCAAGCTCGTCAACAACCTGCTGGTGGCCGCCCATCTCGTGACCACCGGCGAGGCCCTGCGCCTGTCGGAGGCCGCGGGCCTCTCGGCCGACGAGGCGGTCAAGGTCGTCAACACCGCCACCGGCCGCAGCGCGATCAGCGAGGTCATAGTCCCGCGCTGGGTCCAGTCCGGCACCTTCGACAGCGGCTTCTCGGCCGGCCTGATGCGCAAGGACGTGCGCCTCGCCCTGGAGCTCGCCGCCGAATGCGGGATCGACCTGCCGCTCTCCGCCGAGGTGA
>NZ_BACT01000691.1:0-6765 GCF_000333255.1 Methylobacterium sp. B1
CGCCGCCGCCCTCGTACTTCGGCTTCTCCGACACGGTGGTCAGCTACCGCTTCCAGGGCCCGTCGGCGGAGCCCGGGCTCTTCGTGCGGCGTCCCGACGGCACGGCGCAGGGTGGGTTCGCCCCGCGCGAGCTGCCGAAGAACGTCGTCAACGTGTTTCACGCCGACTCATGGGCTTACGGCACCAACCTCATCTCCCTCGACATCCTCACATCCGGCTCCCAGGATCCTGCGGGCGACAAGCGGCGCCCGTTCAAGGATTACGGCGCGACCGAAATCTACCTGATCTATCGCGGCGTCCTGAGCTTCAACAAGATCTTCGATACCGAGACCTTCGCGATTCCGGGCTTCGTCAAGGATGTCGGCCTGTCGTTCGGGGCCGACATCAACACCAAGGACACGTATTTCGACGCTGAGAAGCGGGCCGGCACCTTCGGCCTCAGCTTCGCCTTCGACGTGCCGGCCGGGTTCGTGAACCTGAAGGTCCAGGGCTACAAGGACTTCTCCCGCAACGGCTTTGCGGGGAACGGGCCCACGCCGGGCATCCTCGGGAATGGCGCCGTGCCGGGCTTCGATTACTCGCACTTCCGCAGTGTCGAGTTCAAGTTGACCCCGGAATTCGAGATCACCTACACGATCCCGCTGCCGTTCACCGGGCTGCCGCTGTCCCTGGCCGGCTTCAACACGATCATCCTGCCCAAGGGGCGCTACGGCACGATCAACCAGAACGACACGCAATTGGAGTTCGCCTCACAGACGAACCTTGTCCTGGATGTCGGGCAGTTGCTCGCCGGGACCCCCAACCGGGTCGAGGTCTTCGCCGGGTTCCAGTATTGGCGCAACAAGTTCGGCGCCGACCCGCGGCGCACCATCAACACCGAGGAAAAGGCGCTGATCGCGGGGGTCGCCTACCACCTGAAGTGACGGCGACGCGCGTCCCCGCTCGCGGTGCGGGGGACGGCGCCGACGTCGTGGGGCCGGCGTCCCGGAAGGCCGCGCCGCCGGGACCGGCCCCGCGCCCTCAGGCGCGCACCAGCTTGGACACGACGGCCAGCAGCTGCTCGGGCTTGAACGGCTTGGTGATCCAGCCGGTCGCCCCGGCCGCCTTCGCCTGCTGCTTGATGCCCTCGTCCGATTCCGTGCTCAGGAAGAGGATCGGAACGCCCGTGCAGGCGGGCAACGTCCGCAATTGCTTGATCATCTCCAGCCCGTTCATCACCGGCATGTTGAGATCCGTGATGACGAGGTTGACGCTGGCGCTCTTGGCTTTCGCCAAGCCTTCGGCGCCATCGCCGGCCTCGATCACCGTGTGGCCGGCCGGGCCGAGGACGACCTTGATCATCTGCCGGATGCTGGGCGAGTCGTCGACGGCGAGGACAGTGGCCATGACAAGGATTCCGTTCTTGTGCCTGAAGCGTGGGCCTAGCGGAGTGCCCGGCCGGGGAGGGCGATCGCAGCGCGTTGGAACGCGCCGCTGACCGCCGGCGGCACATTGGCCAGCGCGATCTCCGTGGCTTGACGCTGTGCCGCCTTGTCCGCCGCGAGCACGATCTGGACGAAGGTGATGTCCGCGCGCTCGACCGCCGCGCAGTCCAGGGTGAGGCGCGTCGCGCCGGCGAGGGCCGCCGCCAAAGCGCCCTGCAGCGACCGGACCGTCCGGATGGTGCAGTCGGATTCGAGCGTGAGGACGGAAGCCTCGGACATGCGGGTTCAGGCCCTCGACGACAGGATTGGGCGCCGCTGCGCCTCTCCGGCGGAGACAACACCGCGGCGGGTAAATTCTTTCTGACCGACGGCAGACCAATCCACCGCTGTTGCCGCCGCCGCCGGACGCAGCACAGCTGGAATTCGATTCATCATGGAACGGAATTCAAGCGTCAATACAGAAATCTGTTGTCTCGCTCTTGCGCTTCATTGCCGGTGATAACGCTTTCTTTAACGGCGATCCTTACCGTCGGGCCGACGCCGTCCATCGGTTTGCGGCTTGACCGGCGCGCGACGGTCGACGCCGAGAGATCCGACATCTGATGTCCTTCCAAGCTGCCCACGACATTCTCAGGCAGGTCCCGGCCCGCTTCCGGCGGGCCGACGGACGGCGCGGATCCGGCGCAGTGCCCGGCGCGGTGTCCGGCTCCGCGCTCGCGCCGCCGGATCGTCCCGAGACGGTGGCATCCCCCGCCGCCGATACGTCGCCGGCGCCGCAGATCGAGATCCCGGCCGACCCGGCGGCCGCCACGCGGTCGGCCGATCTGCTCCAGGCCTGGCTCAGCCTCTCGGCGCAGCAGCGGGGGCTCCTGGACGCCCTCATCGCCGAGCTCGGGATCGTCTCCGCGGATGTGGAGGCGAATGTCCACGGCCTGTCCAACCGCTTTCAGAACATCGCGGCCTCGACCTGCGAGCAGTCGGAGATCGTGCGCGGCCTCGTCGCCTCGGTTCAGACCGTACGGATCGACGACAAGACCCTGGACCTCGGAGATGTCGCCGCCGGCCTCGGCGAGACGCTCGCCGCGCTGATCGCGCGGATCACGCTGATGTCCTCCCGCGGGACGACCCTCGCGCAGGGGCTGGCGGGGGCCCTCGACGGCCTGTCGTCGGTCGAGGGCAGCGTGGCGGAGATCGAGAAGATCAACCGCCAGACCAACCTGCTTGCCCTGAACGCCAAGATCGAGGCCGCCCGGGCCGGCAGCAGCGGCGCGGCCTTCGCCGTGGTCGCCGACGAGGTGCGCGGCCTCGCCACGACCATCAACGCCCTGTCGGACGTGATCAAGCAGCAGATCGGCACCATGGCGGCCGACCTGCGCAGCAGCCACGCCCTGTTGGGCGACATCGCGGCGATCGACATTTCCGAGGAGAGCCGCACCGCCGAGTTGCGCGTCCGCATGGTGATGCGGGCCCTCGTCGAGCAGAACGCCCAGGTCGCCGGCGTCCTGCGCCAGACCGCCGAGACGACGCAGGCCATCACCGAGGACGTGTCGGCGGCGATCGTGGCGATGCAGTTCCAGGACCGGGCCAAGCAGCGCATCGAGAACGTCGAAGGCCTGCTGCGCGCGGCCGGTGCGGAACTCGGCCGTCTCTCCGGAGCGAGCGCGGGCGACGGCGCGGTGCCGGATTCCGGCGCCGACCCGGCCTGGATCGAGGTGGCGATCGCGCGCTGCACCCTCGGCGAGGTCCGGGCGCGCCTGACGGAGCGACTGCTCGGGGTCGCCCCGGCCGCGCAGCGCCCGGCCGCCGACGATCTGGACGGCATCGACCTGTTCTGAACCCGAGCGCGCCGCCAGGCGCGGTCCGCGGGCAATCCGGTCCGGCCCGGTCGGCGGTTGCGCCGCGGCCGGGGCTTCGGCGCCGGATCTGCCGCGACCGGCCCCACGTCTCATCCCCGTCTCTCCGCCGGCCGCACCCAGCAGGGCCGCGGCCCCCATCCGCATGGGATGCACGACGAGAGCCCGTGCCGGACCGACCGGCGCAGGATGCCGGACACGGCGATCCTGTGATCCACGGCTCACGCGATCTCAGTATCCGATAATCAAATACCTTGGGCGATGGGCGGATATACTGTCCGTCAGGCATCGAAACCTCGGCGTTAACCGAAAATTTTTAGTCGGATTATATACAACCGGCGAAATCGAGCGGCGGATGATCGTCGTTTCGCGTCGCCGTGAGGGTGCGGCGCGACTCGGCAATCCAGCCGAACGCTTGAGTTCAAAGACATTCGCCCGGTGACAAAGTCGAAGTCTTCGCGTTCGCTCGAAGCCGGGCGGTTCATTCTGCATCTGTGTCTAGCGTGAGCGGGTCCGACCGTCCCATGACTGCTCTCGATCCCGCCGACGTCTTCCGGGCCGAAGCCGCCGAGCTTCTGGCCTGCCTGGAGACGACCCTGCTCGACCTCGGCGACAGGCCCGAGGATCGCGCCCTGATCGACACCGCCTTCCGCGCCCTGCACACCATCAAGGGCTCGGGCGCCATGTTCGGCTTCGAGCAGGTCGCCGCCTTCACCCACGACTTCGAGACCGCCTTCGACCGCGTCCGTCGCGGCGAGGTTCCGGTCGGCCACGACCTCGTCAACGTCTCTCTCTCGGCCAAGGACTATATCCGCGGCCTCATCGAGGAGCCCGAGGCCAGCGCGCCCATCATCGGCGAGGCCATCCTGGCCGAACTCGAGCAGCTCCTCGGCACCACCGGCCGCCCCGCCGCCGCGCCGTTGGCCCCCCATCCGGAGCCGGTCGCCGATCCCATCCCGATGGTGGAGGGCGGCTGGCAGATCGGCATCGCCTTCGCGCCCGACGTGCTGCGCAACGGTACCAATCCCCTGGCGCTCCTCGACGAACTGCGCGACCTCGGCGCCTGCACGATCGTGCCGCGCCTCGACGCGCTGCCCGAACTGCCGGGCCTCGATCCCGAGAGCCTCGCCATCGGCTGGGACGTCACGCTGCGCGCGGCCGTGACCCGCGAGGCGATCGAGGATGTCTTCCTGTTCGTGCGGGACGAGATGACCCTGACCCTGGTCCCGGTCTCGCCGGCGCAGCCGGACGCCGCACCCGAACCGGTCGAGGCCGCGCCCGGGCCGTTTGCGCCGCCGACCGTCACGGCTCCGGCGGCGGGTCTCGCCGCCATCGCCTCCGTCGAAGCCCCACCCGTCGCGCCGCCGGCGATCGCGCCCGCGGCCCCGACCGCTGAGCGGAGCCCGGCGCGGCGGGCCGAGGAGCGGCCGGCCAGCAGCGTGCGGGTCGAGGCGGAGCGGCTTGACGAGCTGATGGACCGGGTCGGCGAACTGGTCATCGCCCAGGCCCGGCTGAGCCAGCTCGCCGGCCTGAGCGCCGATCCCGGCCTCAAGGGCATCGCGGAGGAGATCGAGCGCCTGTCGGCGCGGCTGCGCGACACCACGATGAGCATCCGCATGGTCGCCATCGGCGCGCTGTTCGGCCGTTTCCGCCGCCTGATCCACGATCTCTCGCGCGATCTCGGCAAGCCGGTGGAGTTCGTCACCGGCGGCGAGGACACCGAACTCGACAAGACCGTGATCGAGCGGCTGGCCGACCCGCTCGTCCACCTGATCCGCAACGCCATCGACCACGGCATCGAGGCGCCCGGGCGCCGGGCCGCCGCCGCCAAGGCCGCGACCGGGCGTATCACGCTGACCGCCGAGCATGTCGGCGCCCAGGTGCTGGTGAGCGTGCGCGACGACGGCGCCGGGCTCGACGCGGCACGCATCCGCGCCAAGGCCGAGGAGAAGGGCCTGTGCGCGCCCGGCGCGGTGCTCACCGACCAGCAGGTCTACCAGTTCCTGTTCGCGCCGGGCTTCTCGACCGCCCAGGAGATCTCGGCCCTGTCGGGGCGCGGGGTCGGCATGGACGTCGTCAAGAAGACGATCGAGAGCCTGCGCGGCACGATCGACATCGCGACCGAGCCGGGGGGCGGCACGACGGTCGCCCTGCGCCTGCCGCTGACGCTGGCGATCATCGAGGGATTGCTGATCCGGGTGGGGGAGGGGCGCTACGTCATCCCCCTGGCGGCGGTGGAGGAATGCGTCGAGCTGCCCGCCGGCGAGCGCGGCGGGCGCGGGCGGGACTTCCTGAACATCCGGGGCGCGCTGGTGCCGTTCCTGCGGCTGCGCAGCCTGTTCGGGGCCGCGGGCGAGCCGGAGCTGCACCAGAAGGTGATCATCGTCGCGGCGGGCGAGGCCCGGGTCGGGCTGGTGGCGGACCAGATCATCGGCAACCACCAGACGGTGATCAAGTCGCTGTCGAAGCTGCACGCGGACGTGGCGACGTTCTCGGGGGCGACGATCCTGGGCGACGGCACGGCGGCGCTGATCATCGATGTCGGCCGGCTCGTGAGCGGCGGCGGCGCCGAGGGCGCGCGCGTGTATCAGGAGGTGGCGTGATGAGCGGCGGCGTGACGAGCGGTTCTCTCGGAACCGGACCGCAGGCGGGGTCGCGGGGCGGCCAGCAGGTGGTGATGTTCCGGATCGGCACGGAGAGCTTCGCGTTGGATGCCGGGATGGTGCGCGAGATCATCGATCCGATCCCGGCGACGCGGGTGGCGGGGGCGCGGCCGCATATCGACCGGATCGTGAACGTGCGCGGCAACGTCATCCCCCTGGCCGACATCCGCGAGCGGTTCGGGATGCCGGCGGCGGCGGACAGCCCGGACACGCGCTTCCTGGTGCTGGAGGTTGCGGTGGGGGGCGATCCGGTGGTGGTCGCGCTGGTGGCCGACAAGGTGTTCGCGGTGACGGAGATCGATCCGGCGAGCTGCCAGGCGGTGCCGCCGGTCGGCACGACGTGGCGCCCTGAATACATCCGGTCGATCGTCAAGGCGAGGGATGAATTCATCATCGTCCCCGAACTCGAGCAGATCCTCAACTGAAATCTTGTGGCTGTCCTGTCCAAGTGTTGCGTGCGTGGGGTGAGTACGATGCGTTTCTCGATCAAGGCCAAGCTCGCAGGCGGCTTCGGCGCCGTCCTGCTCCTGACCGCCGCGGCCGGCGGCGTCGGCTATCAGAAGTTGATGTCTTCCGAGGAGTCGATGAAGTTCGTCATCAGCCGCGCCGAGCTGCAGGCCCTCGTGCTGGACGCGAAGGGCCACGCGATCAATGGCGTCAGCAACGTGCGGGCGGCGGTGATCAGCACCGATGACGCCCAGATGACGGAGTTCAGCAAGCGCGCTGCGGACAACCGCAACGACGCCCGTGGCGGCTTGGCCAGGCCAAGGGCTACATCGTCGCGGATGAGGGCAAGCGGCTGCTGGATGACCTGTCCGACAAGTA
>NZ_BACT01000690.1:0-19566 GCF_000333255.1 Methylobacterium sp. B1
TTCCGTTCGGGTCGCCCGCGCGCGCCGGCGGGCGCGACCCCGGTTCCGTCCCGGCCGCCGGAACCGGGTCGGGCGGCGGATAGGTGGGGTCTGTCAGGCAGGTCGAGAGCCAGGTCTCGGCCTCGGCGTCCGAGGCCAGCTCGACATCGAGGACGGCCCGAGGGCCTGCGGGCGCCGTCGTCGCGCTGGCAGTCGCGGCCGCCGGGGCGGCAGGCCGCGTCCAGCGGCCGGCGGGGTTTTCGGGACCCGGGCATTCCGCGTCGTCGCCCCCGCCGATCGTGCAGGTCGCGACCGTTCGCACGGCGCCGTCGACGACCCGCCCGACCGTGCGCGTCTCGGTGGTGTGCCCGCTCGCCCAGTCGTCGGACAGCGTGCAGACCCGGTCGCCGTTCTGGAAGCGCCGGCTGCCGAAGCAGCCGTAGACCCGGTCCTGCCCGACGGGCAGGAAATAGCAGGCCGTGTCGAACCCCGCGAAGGGGCCGCCGGTGAACCGTGCCGCGAAGGCCCGCTGGCGCAGCGCCGCCGCGATCCAGTGCGGCCGGGCCGGATCGCTCTTCGCGCGGCCGGACAGGTCCTCGGTCCGGGCCCGGATCGCCCCCAGCACGATGGTGCGCGCGTCGGCCGCGTCCAGGTCGCCGAGCCACGTGTCCCGGGCCGCCACCCAGCGCTTCTGGCTGGCGATCAGCATCGCCCGGATCTCGGCGTCGTCCGTGCCGTGCAGGAGGCCGGCATAGGCCGAACCCAGGGCGGCATCGGCTTTCCGGAGCGCCGCGTCGGCGCAGATCATGCGCTCGAGCGGGCTGGCCGCCCTACGGCAGTCGATCGCCCGGGCCGCAGACGGCGCCAGGAGGGATGCGGCGACGGCCGCCACCAGGAGCCGCGTCACGGCCGGCCTCGCACTGAACGGCGCATCTGAACCTCGCATCCGGACCGCGCGCCCGGGCAGCGCCGCGGAGCCACGCCGCTCCCCCGTGACAGGCCGCGGGGTGCGGGCGGACGCCCGCAGCCGCGCGCCATCCGGGCCCTACTGCGCCGCGGCATCGACGACGCGGCACAGGTTCTGGTCGACGTCCTGACCGATCTGACCGGCCTGCACCATGAAGAGGGCGTCGACCCGGCTGCCCGTCCCGGCCTTGCGCACGACGACCCGCAGCGTCTGCGGTCGCCCCGAGCCGGATGTCTCCTGCTGGGCCGTCAGGGTCCCGAGCTGCTTCTCGACGTGCACGCCCACGAAGCCTTCGGCCAGGACCGCCCGCGTCACCCGGTCGAACGCGGCCTTGGGGCTGACCGAGGGGAAGATCATCCACGTCTTGTAGGTGATGGCCTGAAGCATCGGCGTCCCCTCGCTCCGGTAATGGTCGCGGCATGTCTCCGCCGCGGCCGCCGGGAGCGAGAGCGTCGACAGGATGGCCGAATAGACGAACGCGGTCCGCATCGATCCCATGGGGCGTCCTCACATCGTTCCGCCGTGGACCTGCCTGACGAGCCACGGCGGCCTCACCGGCGTCCCGCAGGTCAATCTGCCGGGCGCCCACGTCGATGGCGCGCCGGTCGGCCTGTCGATCCTCGGGGCGCGCGGGACCGACCTCGATCTGATCCGCCTGGCGGTCGCCCTGGAGGGTTGAATGGACGTGACGGTGAACCGCCCGGAGATCGTGGCCGAGATCGCGGCTTTGTTCGAGCGCTACGAGCAGGCGCTCATCGAGAAGGATGTCGCCGTCCTCGACGCGACCTTCTGGAACAGTCCGCACACGATCCGCTATGCGCTGGCCGAGAACTGCTACGGATTCGCCGAAATCCACGCTGCCCGCGTGGCGGCCGATCCGCCGCCGGGCGGCACCAAGGAGGCACGGATCCGGCTGGAGATCCTGACGCTCGGGAGCGACTTCGCCACCGTCAATCTGGAGTTCAAGCCGCGCGGCAAGGCCGGCATCGGGCGTCAGAGCCAGACCTGGATGCGCTTGCCCGGTCTCGGATGGAAGGTGGTGTCCGCCCACGTGTCCATCCTGCCGATCGGGACGTGACGCAGGATCGCCGGGCGCGGAGGACCGGACACATCTGGGTTCGGTCAGCCGCTCGGCGCGTCTCTGCCGCCAGCCAGTCGATGGTCGTGTGAGCAGGACGCAGGCGTCCGCCTCCGGACGATTGCGCCGACGAGCTGAACGGCTGAGACGTTTTGGCAGGAGGCCGTCCGCTTTTGCAGCAGTCCCGGTTAAAGTCGGCGATCGCGGCGGTCGGGTTCTGCAGGCCGGCCTATGCGACCCCGCGATTGCGGAAGGCGTAGGGGTACTGATCGTCCGCCCGGATGGCGCTGTTGCAATCCGCCGGGGCATCCGCAAACGCACCCCGGTCGATGTTCGCCCGGCAACGCCCATCGAGTGCGATCGCGCGCTGCCGTGGTGTCCGGGCTTCGGCCAGGAGGCGGCTGCATCCGCTGACGCGCATGTCCGGGTTCCCGGACCGACACTTCTGAGTGGCATCAGCCAGAGCGGGTGAACTCGGGACCGCCATCGACGCGATCAGGCCGGCGTGGACCCATGCATTGAGGGCGAGCAAGGGAGCGCGTATGGTCGATCTGTCCTGCTTCCGGCTTCTCGGGCGGCTCATCGCTCTCAGCCGCAGCAATTGTTGAAGACGTCCCGGCCGGGCAGCTGCATCGAGTTCATCATGCGAAGCAGTTCGGCACGGTACAGATCGCTGAACTCGGCCGGGAAACGCCCCCCGATATTCGTGATCGTGCTGCGGTCGTCGCGCCGGATCGTCGCGAAGTCGTAGAAGCTTCTGTCGTCGAAGCTGCCTTGAGCAACAGCCGTGCCGCGGCCTTCGAGCACGAACCCGGCGCGAACCGGCGATGTATTGACCTCCTGCGCGCGGCAGATCTGGCCCCGTCGCGGCCGGATCTGCTCCGTGGTGAACTGTTGCGCGCTCCCGCAACGCTCGTTCGGGCTAACCTGCACCTACATCACCACCTGCTCGCCGTGCATCCGCGAGTGCCAGATCGTCGTATAGGTCTGCTTCTGCGGATCGAACTGGTCGTTGGCGCGCGGTGAGATCTCGAGCAGGTTGGTCGAGTAGTTCAGCGTCCAGCCGGAGGCGCTGCCGACCGTGGTGCGCTGCCGCAGCTCACGCTGGCGCCGCTCCTCCTCCGCACGGCGCTGTTCGTCCTGCTCTCGCTGACGTCGGACGTCCGCCCATTGCCGATCCATCTCCTCCTGCCGTCGCCGCCTGTCTTCCTCCTGATACCGGGACTCGTTCGCCTGCTGGCGCCGGGCCTCGTCCTGGCGATCCCGCGTGCGGGCGCATTCGACCGCGAAGGTGTCGACCAGGGCGCGGAAGCGGCCCGTCGGATAGGACACGCTTTAGCTCGCGGTGGCCGTGGGATCTGTCCGTCGTCGGATGATGCTCTGCCGCACATCGTCGAACGGCTTGCGCCGGCTCAGATCGGGCGCCTGCGCCGGGCGGTTCCGGTGACATCCGTCACGGTTGCCGGTCGTCCGATCCGTGCCTCGGCCGGGATCCTGTCGCCCGGCCTTCGGATGGAGCTCTCCATCAGGTCGGGCGTTCGGCGCGCGCGGGACTTCGTGGGTCGCATCCCAGGATACATCGCCGAATACGGCGCGCGTCGCGCTGTGAGCGCAGTCCTTGTCCGGTTCGGTCAAGGAGCGCCCGCCGAGACGGGCTATGTGAGCGGAGTATCGTCCGTTCAGCGGCTGCCGAGGAGGTCGCCATGACGTTTTCACCGTTTTCACCGTTTTCACGGGCCGGGGCCGCCCTCCTGATGCTCGCCCTTCCCGGCGGAGTCGCGGGTGCGGCCACCCGCGGGGAAGCGCAGATCCGCCTCGCGCAGGGTGGCATCGCCATCCCCAGCGAGGCGCAGCTCAACCGCCTCGAACGCGAGGCGATCACCACGCCTCCCCTCGATGTGAGCGATCCTCCGCCGGGCGTCGAACCGGGCACGCAGAGGCGGCATCGGGACCCGCGGGATCGCGGCAACGACCGCAGGCTCCCGGGGGAGGGGGGCGCCTGCGAGGCGTGCTGAACGGTTCCGGGCGGTGCCTCCGCGCGACACGCCCCCGGTCCGAAATCCCGGTCCGAAGTCCCGGTGTGAGGTCACGATGCAGGATGCCAAGCCTTCCGCTTTGATCCCCGCCCGAAGGGATTCGGAAAGCCGGGGGCACGCGGCAAGGCCGCCCGGCCGGTGAAGCCGGGCGCTCGTGGCCGTCGCCATCCTGCTTGTGGCCGCCGGCGCGTTCGCGGTTGCGCATGTCTGGTCGCCGCACGCCAACCTGCGCATCACGCTCGGCCCCCCAGGCAGCACGGCGAGCGGGTTCATCACAGCCTTCGTGTCCGTCTCCCGGGTGCAGCATCCCCGCGTCAATCTCGACCTCGTGCGGGTCGACGACCTCGCGGGGAGCGCCAAGGCTCTGGAGGAGCGCCGGACCGATCTCGCCATCGTGCGCAGCGACGCGGGGGCACCCGCCAACGCACAGACCATCGTCATCCTGCGCCGGGACGTGGTCGCCTTGATCGTGCCCCCGCACAGCCCTGTCAGCTCGGTCGCCAACCTGGCGGGCAAGACCGTCGGCCTCGTGGCCGGGCCGCTGCAAGACACCAACACGCGTGTCCTCGACATGGTGCTGAGCTACTTCAACATCCCCGCCAAGGATGTCGGCAGGGCCATTCTTCCGATCGACGCGCTGGCCCAGGCCGTCCGGCAGAAGAAGGTGGCGGCCATCCTGGCGGTCGGTCCCATGGCGCCGGGCGAGATCGTCGATGGGGTCGCCGCCGTCGCGCGCGCCACGAAGGGCACGCCGGGCATCCTCGCGCTCGACGAGGCGGAGGCGATCGGCAAGCGGTTCCCCGGCTTCGAGGCGATCGACGTGCCCATGGGGGCGTTCCGGGCGCGTCCCGCCACGCCCAGCGAGTCGGTCACGACGCTGGCGGTCACCTATCGGTTCGCCGCCTCGGAGCTGATGCCCAACGTCGTCGCGGCCGCCATCGCCCGGTCGATCCTGACCACAAAGGCCAAGCTCACGGCCGTGACGCCGCTCGCCGCGCAGATCGAGGCGCCTGATCCGGACGACAAGAGCCCGATCCTGCCCGTCCATCCGGGGGTCGCGTCCTATCTCAGCAACGGGGACCAGAGCTTCTTCGACCAAGCCCAGCAATATCTCTATCTCGGCGGCGTGGTGATCAGCCTCGCCGGATCGCTCCTCGCCGCCGCCTCGGCGGGCTGGGCCCGGCGCCGATCGGAGGCGGAGTGGCGCCCGGTCCGGCGCCTGGTCGAGATCGCCGACGCGGCGCCCGGCGCCGACCGTACGGAGCTCGCCGCCCTGGAGGGCGAATTCCGGGCGATCGTCTCGGCGATGCTGGGCTGCACCACCGGGGCCGTCAGCACCGACTGCCTGTCGGCCTTCGCGACGGCCCTGGCCCATGCGCGCGACGCCCTCGACCGCCGGCGCGCAAGCCTCGGCCCCGAGACGGCGCTTCCGTCCGCACCGACGCTCGTGGTCGCCCATTGACGGCGGGCCCGGGTCCGGGCGGTGGCTCGGGCCGGCTGCGGCCGGCGATCGAGCGACCGAAGCCGTGAAGGCGCTCTAGCGCGCCGCCGGCGTGCGGAGGAGCAGGACGCGCAGGCGACCGCCGCCCAGCACGCGGCCGATCTCCCGGTAGGCGAAATACGGGAGCAGCGCCACGAACATCACCCAGGCGAAAGTGAGCACGCCCCGCGGGCCGCCGGCCATCTCCGGAAGAACGGCGCCCGGCGCCTTCCCGTGCCAGGCCCCCACCAGCACCTCTTCGAGTCCGTAGGCCGCCACCAGGACGGCGGTGAACAGAAGGGAGCGATACAGGATCCCGTAGACGAGGGGGCCGCGCGTGATGCGCCGGCCGAGGCGGAGGGATCCGAGCTTCGCCGCCTCGGCGATCAGCATGAATTTGGCCAGGACCAGGGCGTTGATCAGCCCGAGTGCGTAGAAGTGATAGCTCGGATAGTGCGGTATATCCTGATCGACCCGTGCGTAGATGTTGATGCTGAACAGGATCAGGGTACCGAAAACGACGATCAGGTAGATCGCGAAGGCCAGGTAGCGCTTCGCTTCGGCGGCGGCCCGACGTCCCAGGGATCGGGACTTTGCGCGCCCGTCGGCACCCGGCAGCTCCCGCGGGGCAGGGGCAGCCGCCAACGCCTCTCGAGACGTGACAGGGGGCATGGCTCGTTCTCCGCGGCTCCCGTGCGCCCATGGTCCGCGCGCCGGGCGCGTGGACCATGGGCCGGTTCCGCATGCGCACCCGAAGCCCCGGACCGGGCTGCCCGGTCCGGGGTCTGACAGGCCGCGGGTCAGGCCGCGAGCTTGACGGCGTGCTTGCTCTCGATCGTCCGCCGGATCAGGCGACGGGTCCGCTCGGTGAAGGCCATCTTGTCCGCCAGGCAGCTCTCCAGCAGGACGCCGACCCCGAAGTGACCGCTCACATCGGCCATGGCGACGAGGGCGACATACTCGGCGATGCGCAGATGCATCAGGTGATTGGCCTTGATCAGGATGAACAGGGCCTTGGCGGCCGGGGCCTGGATCTCGGCCAGCTCGCGCCGGAAGTCTTCGAGGAAGACTTCTTGAAGCCGACCGTTGGAGGCAATCGGTTTCTCGCCGATCAGCTGAAAGCAGCGATCGAGCGACTTGACCGTCTTCTCTTGGATGAAGGCGCGTGACTGGAGCGCCTCTTGGATGGCCGGATCCTGCGTGGCTTGGCCCAGCTCCTCGTAAATCTTCGTCGCGCGCTCCGCGTGATGCCGCGCATCGCTCAACATGCGCACGAAAAGCTCCTTCGGTGACTTGATCGGCATGGTCATCTCCTCACGCTGCATCGTGATCAACCGAGGCATCTCTCAAATGCCGAGACCGCTTCGCGCGTCCTTGAGCGGACCGGAGGCAGCGTTCTTCCGATCGCCGGGATGTGCGGAACGCGCCGACCGCCAGGAAGCCCGATCGGTCGCGCCCTGACCGGGCACGCAAGGTCAGTTCCCTGCCTCGCCTCACCGCACCGAAGCGGAGGGCCCATTATGCAGTCGCGGCGATCCCATGCTTGATCGGGGAAGACACCGGCCGCCGGCGCGATTGACAACGGCTTCGGGCCGCCTGGGCGCCGGACGGAAGCGACGTGCAGGATGGAACGCTGCGGTCCGAGCGGCGCAACGCGGCTGCGCCGGTTCACCGGCACGCGAGTCCCCGCGGATCAAGCGGCGTCGGCAGCTCGGCGTACGGTACGGCCGAGACGTGTCCGAGGGGCCGCAGGGCTTCGTGTCCGGCGCCCCTCGGCAGGTCGTTCTCCTGAACGGAGACCATCCATGAGAACTCTGCAGATTGCGTCGGTGGCCTGTGCCGCCCTGATCATGAGCGGCATGGTGGCCGAAGCGCGTGGCTTCTACGGCGGCCGGGGAGGCTTCCGCGGCGGTGGTTTCCGCGCCGGCGGCGTCCAGGGCGTTCGGGTCGGCGGCTATCGCGGGGGGGGGGGCTATCGCGGCCGTTACGGCGCGGTCGGCCGCTACGGCGCGGTCGGCCGCTACGGCGGGGTTGGCCGATACGGATACGGATATGGCCGCTACGGCGTCCGTCCCTACGGCTACGGCCTGGGCGCGGCTGCCGTGGGCGCTGCCGCCGCCACCGGATACGGTGCCACCTACGGCCGCTGCGGACCCTACGCCTATTACGATGCCTATGCGGGCGTCTGCCGCCCGTATTGATCCTGCCGCGAGAGGGTCGAGGCCGGCAGGCCCCGACCCCCAACCCCCGATCATCCGGCCCGAGCCGGCGGCCCGCCCCGGCAGAGTGGCCCCAGAATGGGTTCGGCCCAAGCCATGACCTCCCGAATCGTCGCCCCGCTCCTCCTCGCCGCCTGCCTGAGCACACCAGCCCTGGCGCAGCCGTCCGGCTTGCAGCAGCCTGCGGCGCTCATTCACGGCAACTATTGTGGCCTCGGCAGCAATGCCCCGTTGCCGCCCGTCGATGCGCTCGATGCCGCCTGTGCGCGTCATGACGCCTGCACCCCCGTCGGCGGATTGCCGTCACGGGCCTGCAATCTGCGGCTTCAATGGGAGACGGACCGCATCGCGCGCGATCTGCGGCAGCCGGACGATATCCGCGCCCTGGCGGGCTTCATCGCAGCCGGGGCCGCGATCTTGCCGTTCGACCCGAATGCCCCGGTGGCCGTGCGGATTCCGGCCTCCGTGCGCTACGACGTTCCTCCGGCTCGCGTCCATCGGGCCGTCTACCGCGCCTATTAGGGCACGACCTCCGGTTGCGTCGGCCGGACAAGGCTGCGGGGCAGCCAAGTCCGGCCGGCGCGGTTAAGTCTGGCCGGCGCGGTCAGCGGCGGAAGCCGCCCCGGAACCCGCCGACGCGCCGTCCGTAAACGGCGCGGCCCCCGTATACGCGGCCCCCCCGATACACCCGCGCACCCCGATAGACGGCACCGCCCCGGTATCCGTAGCGGGCGCCGCCGCGGTATCCGTACACGCCGCCACCCCGGGGCCCGTAGTAGCCCGGTGCGCCGGAGACGTTCGGTCGGCAGGCGCCGTAGGGGCCCCGATGAAATCCGGGCCCACAGCCGCCGGCGGCCTGCGCGGCCGCAATGCCGAGTCCGCCCGAGCCGATGGGAGGCAGGCCCAGCATGGCAGCCAGGGTGAGGGCTGCGAGCGAGATGGTCCGTGTCGCTTTCATCGGGATCTCCTGAATTCGCTGGGTGATGCTATGCAATCCGGATTCTTGTGCTCGATTGACCAATGCTGTCTGCCGTCGATGGGAAAGCGGCCGTCCGGCGATCGCGGCCTTGGCGCCCAAGGGCGGCCTGAAAGGCCGGTCCGTTCCGTCCATTCAGGAAGGGGTACGGGATCGGGCGGCCCCGGATCGGCTGCCGCATCCGGAGGCCGGCTCCCACGCCTCCAGATGCTCGGCGTCGTACCGGACCAGCGTCTGAACGCGTGCGTGAAGGCGGCGGCTTCGGAAAAGCCCAGACAGGCCGAGATCTGCGCCAGCGTCATGTTGGTATCGGCCAGGAGCTGCTGCGCCGTCTCGAACCGGATCTGGGTGGCCACCGACCGGAAGCTCGTGCCTTCGGCCCTCAGGCGGCGGCTGAGGGTGCGCCGATGCACCGCCAGATGGCGCGCGACGGCTTGGCCGGACCACGGATCCTGGATGAACTCCGCGCGGAGCAGCCGCCGCAACCGGTCCGACATCGGGAGCGGAGCTGCCGCCCCGACCTGTCGGATGCGGCCTTCGGCGATCCGGTGTGCCGTCCGATCTGCGCCCGGGACCGGTTGCTCCAGAAGGCGCGCCGGAAAGGCGAGGGCCGCCCATTCCTGATCGAACCTGACGGGCGCGCGGAAGAAGTGCCAATAGGGATCGGTCTGCTCCGGCGGTGCCCGCGGCAGCAGAAGCTCCGACGGGGACCAGCGGGCGCCGCACAGGGCGCGCACGATATTGACGACGGTGGCGAGCGCCCCCTCCGCCTGCAGGCCCACTGCCGTCGCGCCAGTCTCGTAGGGAAAGTAATGAAGCAGCGCCAAGTCGGCCTCGACGAAGAGTCGGACCGCCGAGCCGCAGGTCCAGGCCCAGGGCCGGGTCTCCAGCACATGGAGGGCGTCGCCGATGGTCGCCGCGTTCCGGATCAGGATGTTGCTGGGCCCGAGCTGGGCGAGGGCAATGCGCTGCCCCACCAGCAGGCCGAGATGGCCGCACCGCGTGCGGTTCGCCCCCAACTGGAGCACGCGGCCGAGCGCGGCGTTCGAGATCGGGCTGGCATCGTCTCCGGACGCCCAGCGATCGCAACCGGCCTCGCGCAGGATGTGGACGGGATCGGCGCCGAGTTCCCGGAGAGCGGCACGGGTCGCGCTCGCGACGCCGCCATGAATGGTTTCGACAGCGGGGGAAAGATCCGCATCCGATGGGTGGAAGAATTCGAGACTGTCACAAGAGTCTTCGCACGCGAGAGCGAGGCGACTGGTCATTGCACAAATCCCATTTCTCCAATTCGGGCTCAATTCAAAATCTTGTCCTCCCGGCGGCATTGCGCTGGATCAATATTGTCCAAAAATCTGTGACATGTTTTGAATATGCAACTAAAATGCAGTATTCATGAAGGGTTTTGTCCGGGCACAGGTGGTCGATCGGCGTTTTCGCAATCGTGTGTCGGTATCTGCGGCTCCGGCCATGTCGCGCACGGCGCGGCGTGGTGCACGGCGGCGGGGAAGGCCTGGCTCCCGCCCTCTCCGGAGAACAACGCGGCCGAGATCCGGGTGACGGACCGGGAACGGCGGGCGGCCTCGCGCGGGGCGATGCCGACCCGGCGCCGCGCCTCCACCCGCAGCCACGCCTCGGCCCGCAGGCCATCGCGCTCACCGGCGGGACGACGGGCAAGGCGACGGACAAGTCGACGGACAAGCCGACGGGCGTGATGCAGCCCTATCCCGCCTGGAAACACCGACATCGCGGCCCGCGGGATCGACATGCGCGCGCCGGAGAACCTGCCGGGCCCAGACGCCGCCGGCCTGCGCGATGCTGGGCCGACCGGGACACCCGGCCGGCGGTCACCGGCTGCCGGGACCGCGCGCGAGCCCCGCCAGGGTGAACAGATCGATCGACAGCTTGGCGCCGACCACGAAGGCGTCGGGGATGGTCTTGCGGTAGAATGGGAACCGGGTCTGGTCCGGATCGACGATGTATTGCAGGTTCAGCGTCAGCCGGATCGCCGGATTGACCTGGATGGATGCCGTAGTTCAGCTCCATCATCACCTGCTGTGTCGGGATCTTGCGGAACAGGCCGAGCGTGCCCTGCGCCAGGGCGATGTTGGACAGGGCGAGCCGGCTGAAGGCCTGTGTGTTGATGACGAAGCCGACCGTGTCGAACGGCCGGCCCGCGAAGGTGCCGGTCTGCAGGGCGCCGATCTCCAGGAAGTGGTCCTCGACGAGCCGGCCCGAGGTGCCGGCCATCGCGACGCCGAACAGCGTCAGGCCCTGGATCGCCTTCGGATCCGGCCGCCACACCATCTGGTCGAACCGGGCGTAGACACCCGAGCGGCCGAACCGGGTCATCGCCGGCAGGCCGGTGAGCACCGCGGGCTGCCCGGTCACGTCGCGCACCGGATCGGCGTAATCCGAGGCATCGTACCAGCCGCCGATCCCGTAATTGCGGGGCAGCACGTCGTTGGCGAAGGTGGTCGTGTAGCCGAGTTCGAACGGCACGATGGCGCCCGTCGCGCCCTCGAGCGAGAAGTCGAGGCCGTTGTCGCCCGGCTGCTGATGCCGCGGGTTCACCTCGTAGGCGCCGACATGGAAAAACGTCGTGTCGGTGAGCCACGCCCTGGCATGCGCTCTCCAGCTGGAGACCGGCCAGAAGGTGAAGTTCGAGGTCTTGAACACGAAGGTCGGGTTGCCGCAGTCTGAATTAGACTGGAAGTTGCAATAGAGCGGCGAATTCAGGAAGCTGATATTGGCGACCAAGCGGCCGACCTCGACGTCGAGACGATTGTCGAACAGCTTCTGCTGGTAGGAGAGCAGCGTCAGCCGGGTGGTCTGGCCGCCGCCGTAGATCTCCTGCACGCTGGTGTTGTTGCCGATGACATCGTTCGACAGGCTGCGTCCGTGCCGGTTCGTCACCGCCACGTGGAATGCGCCGCCCTCGATCCCGGCGAGGCGCTGCAGGTCGCCGTCGATGCCGAGGACGAGCTGGCCGGCATAAGCCGCGCCCTGCCGGAGGCCGCCGACCGGTTTGATCGCCCCTTGCCCGGTGTAATTGGCCAGGAGACTGAGGCCGTTGCCGAGATCCAGGGTGCCGGGCGGCAGGGTCGGCGGCGTCGCGGTCTGCCCGAGCGTGTCGGCGGCGCCGGCCGGGCTGTCGGCCCCGTCGGAGCCCGGGCCCTCCGATCGCGGCGGCGGGCGGCTGGCCCGGCGCCGCAGCACCGGGCCGACGGCCGTGGCCGGCACGGCGCGGCCGGCCCCCGCCTCCTGGCTCCATCCGGGCTGCGGCAGCGCCAAGCCCAACGCGAGCGCGGCGCGCATCGCCAAACCCTTCATGACGGATCCCCCCGTGACGCTCCGTGGTGTCCGGGCCCGGTCGTGCGCCGGGCTCCGGATCGGGGCCTCAGCCTGGGCGCTTCTTGATGAGGCCCACCGTGAGCGCGGTGACCAGGGTGCCGGCGGCGAGCGCCAGGACGGCGCCCGGCAGGTTCGTGACGGCGTTCGGGATCGGCAGGACGAACAGGCCGCCATGCGGCACCTTCAGGGTCACGCCGAGGGTGAGCGCCAGGGCGCCCGCCACCGCGGACCCCGCGACCAGAGACGGGATCACCCGGAGGGGGTCGGCCGCCGCGAAGGGGATCGCCCCCTCGGTGATGAAGGCCGCCCCCAGCACGGCGGCGGCGCCGCCGGCCTCGCGCTCGGCTTGCGTGAAGCGGGCCGGGAACCGGCGGGTCGCCAAGGCGAGGCCCAGCGGCGGGGTCATCCCGCCGAGCATCACCGCCGCCATGGGCGCGTCGACGCCGGAGGAGAGCAGGGCGGCCGCCGAGGCGTAGGCGGCCTTGTTGATCGGGCCGCCCATGTCGACCGCCATCATGCCGCCGAGGACGAGCCCGAGCACCAGGGCGCTCGCCCCCTGCATGCCCTTGAGACAGGTCGTGAGCGCCGACAGCACCGCCGCGACCGGGACGGCCGACCACGTAGATCATCAGGAGGCCGGTGATCGTGGTGCCAAGGAGCGGCAGGATCAGGACCGGCTAGAGCCCTAGAGGTTCCTGGGCAGCCGGATATGCGTGTTGAGGAAGCGGGCGGTGGTAGCCGGCGATGAACCCGGCCGCGATGCCGCCGAGGAAGCCGGCCTGGAGATTGGCCGCCAGTATGCCGCCGATCATGCCGGGGGCGATCCCGGGCCGGTCGGCGATCGAGTAGGCGATGTAGCCGGCGAGCGCCGGGACGATCAGCGCGAAGGCCGCCTTGGCGCCGATCTGCCCGAGGGCGTAGCCCAGGGTTCCCGCGTGATCCGGCGCCATGGCG
This sequence comes from Methylobacterium sp. B1, assembly GCF_000333255.1. Taxonomy (NCBI): domain Bacteria; kingdom Pseudomonadati; phylum Pseudomonadota; class Alphaproteobacteria; order Hyphomicrobiales; family Methylobacteriaceae; genus Methylobacterium; species Methylobacterium sp. B1. The sequence continues at coordinate 13,044 of NZ_BACT01000690.1, forward strand.
TCGATCCCGCCGACCCCGGGGGGCTCGGCGCGCGCCGGTTCGATTTCCCGGTGGTGCTGATCGACCGGGCCGGACCGCCGGGGGCTTACGACAGCGTCGTCCTCGACAACGTGGCGGCCTGCGCGACCCTCGTCGATCATCTGGCGGCCCAGGGCTACTGGCGGATCGGCGGCCTGTTTGGCTCGACGAGTTCGACCGCGCAGGAGCGCCGTGCCGGCTATCTGGAGGCGATGGGGCGGCACGGCTTGGCGCCGCAGATCCGCAGCGTGCCCCCGAACGCGGCCGCGGCGATGGCGGAGGCCACGCGCTAATACCAGGAGCCCGACAGGCCGGAGGCGCTCGTGGTCTCGAACGGGCTCATCCTGATGGGGGCCGTGCGGGCGGCCCGTTCCCTGAATCTCGCGCTCCCGCGGGATCTCGCGCTCGCCGGCTTCGACAACGAGCCGTGGACCGAACTCGCCGAACCGGGCCTCACCGTGATCGAGTAACCGGTCGCCGAGATCGGCACCCAGGCGATGCGCCTGTTGTTCGAGCGGATCGAGAGGCCGGGTCAGCCGGTCCGGCGCGTGGTCCTCAGCGGCTGTCTCGTCCCGCGCGGTTCGACTGGGACACGGTGACGGTCTGCCAATGCGCGCGCGCGGCGCGGCGGATCGGGGTGTCTGCCGGGCGGAACACGCCACCGGTTCCGGCCGCGCGGGGCGTTGGGTCGCCGGCCCGCGCCGGGCAGCGCCCGAAGCGGGTCTTCCGGCTACCCAGGGCAAACGCCATGCGGTAGCCTCCCGCCGGGCCCGGTCCGGACGAGCGGTCCCGGTCCACCTGCCGAAGGCTTCGGCGCGCACCTCCGGATGCCGGGCCGCGCCCGGCCGGATCGGCTGCGCGAAGGCTCCGACGGCCGGCACGGTCTCCGGTCGCGAAGGGCATGACCGACAGGGTGCCCGAGGCCCGGGACGACACCGCAGACATCCGCGCCTTCGAAACAGGATCCGACGATGACCGACGAACCGCACGGCCTCGATCGCGGCTTGACCAATTACGGCGACCGCGACTTCGCGCGCTACCTGCGCCGGTCCTTCGCCCGCTCCATGGGCATCTCGGTCGGACTCCTGAACAAGCCGGTGGTCGGCATCGCGATGACGCCGTCGGGCTTCAACAACTGCCACCGGGGCATGCCCGAGCTGGTGGAGGCGGTCTCCCGCGGCGTGCTGGCGGCCGGCGCCCTGCCGCGGCCCTTCCCCACCGTGTCGCTCGGCGAGGTTTTCCTCAATCCGACCAGCATGATGTATCGCAACCTGATGGCCATGGACACCGAGGAGATGATCGGGGCCCAGCCCATGGACGCGGTCGTGCTGATCGGCGGCTGCGACAAGACCGTGCCGGCCCAGCTCATGGGGGCGGCTTCCGCCGACCTGCCGGCGATCCAGCTCGTCACCGGGCCGATGTCCACCGGGCGCCACCGCGGGCAGAGGCTCGGCGCCTGCACGGATTGCCGGGGCTTCTGGGCCAAGTACCGGGCCGGCACCGTCGATGCGGAGGAGATCGCCGAAGTCGAGGGACGGCTCTCGGTCACGCAGGGCACCTGCGCGGTGATGGGCACGGCCTCGACCATGGCGTGCATCGCCGAGGCGCTGGGCCTGTCGCTGCCCGGCACCGCGGCGATCCCCGCGGTGCATTCCGACCGGCTGGTGGCCGCCGAGGAGACCGGCCGGGCCGCCGTGCGTCTCATCGAGACGAAGATCAGGCCCTCCCAGGTCATCACCGAGAAGTCGGTCGAGAACGCGATCCGGGTGCTGATGGCGGTCTCGGGCTCGACCAACGCCATCGTGCATCTCACGGCGATCGCCGGGCGGCTCGGCATCCGGGTCTCCCCCGAGCGCTTCAACCAGATCTCGGACGAGACACCGGTTCTGGTCGATCTCAAGCCCGTGGGTCAGGGGTACATGGAGGATTTCCATGCCGCCGGCGGCATGGGGGCGCTGTTGCGCGAGCTGCGGCCGCTCCTGCACCTCGACACCGTCGATGTGGAGGGCCGCACCCTCGCCGAGCGCCTCGACGAGCCCGCCGGCTGGGTCGACCGCACGGTGATCCGCCCCTTCGCCGAGCCGGTCTCGGCCGTGGGCGGGTTGGTCGCCCTGTCGGGCAGCCTCGCCCCGGACGGAGCGATCTTCAAGCGCGCGGCCGCGACCCCGGCGCTGTTCGAATCCGAGGGTCGGGCGGTGGTGTTCACCGGCCTGGAGGATCTCTCCGCCCGCATCGACGATCCCGACCTCGACGTCGAGCCGGGCGATATCCTCGTGCTGCAGAACGCCGGTCCCCACGCCGCCGGCATGCCGGAGGCCGGGTATCTGCCGATCCCGAAGAAGCTCGCCCGGGCGGGAGTGACGGACATGGTGCGGATCTCCGACGCCCGGATGTCCGGTACGGCGTTCGGCTCGATCGTCCTGCACGTGGCGCCCGAGGCGGCGGTGGGCGGACCGCTGGCGGCGGTGCGCGACGGCGACCGGATCCGCCTGTCGATCCGGGACAGGCGGGTCGACCTGCTGGTCGAGGCCGACGAGATCGCCCGCAGGCTCGCTGACCACCGGCCGCCTCCGGCCCCGGCCCGGGGCTACAAGGCCCTCTACCGCCGCACCGTCACGCAGGCCCCGCACGGCTGCGACTTCGACTTCCTGACGCAGGTCGACGCCTAGGGCCTCGTCCGATCCTATCCGACCTCTTGACTCGGCTCGGCGGTGAGGCCGTCGAAATAATCGAAGAAGACGCGGTCCGGATCGTACCTGTCGCGCAGGTCGCACAGCCTCCGCCACTTCTCGGGCGTGAAGGCCTGGGCGACGATCTCGGGCTGTTCGACCGTGTTGGTCTCGCCGATGTAGTACCCGACGTTGAACGGTTTCAAGACGGCGGTCACCGCCCGATGCCATTCGGCATTGACGGCGTCGGCATCCGCATCGTGCCACATCGTCCAGGGGCCGCCATAGATCTTGGAGGTGATCGAGCGCGCCATGTCCCGTTGCGGCCCCGGAACATGGGGCCCGCAGAAGATCGTCGTCAGGAACACCGAGATCGCCGAGGGGGCCCGCTGCCAGGCCGGCAGGATGGCCGCCATCACCGCGCCGGGGCAGTGGTCGGAATAGGTGGCTTCGACTCTGGATCGCACGCCCTCCGGGAAAAGCGCGCCGGAGGCATCGAAGAGCTGCTCGAAATCGAGGGGCGCGACCCGGGAACGCGACAGCGGCTCGACCGGCGCATCGTCCAGCGGCTGCAAGGCGCGCCGGGCCGCTTCCGGATCGTCCTCGAAGGCGGTCGCGGTGACCATGCAGACCCAGCCGTTGCTGCCGGCCGCCCTGTCCGCCAGCGCGGGCGGGGCCTGGACGAGGAACAGGGTCAGCTCGACGCTGGGCGAGATCGCCGGTGCGGCCTGCCCCAGCCAGGTGCCGACAGCCGGGGCATCCGCGAGCCGATAGAAGGACTGACTGCCATGAATCGCCTTCGGCAGCGGGTGAAGTTTCAGAAAGTATTTCGTGACGATGCCGAAGAAACCCGAGCCTGCGCCGCGTGCGGCCCAGAAGAAATCCGCGTTCTCGGACTCGCTCGCCCGGATCAGCGCGCCTTCGGCCGTGACGAGTTCGATCGCCTCCAGGCTCTCGGTGCCGTATCCCCAGACCGTGGGGTTCCAGGCCATGCCGCCACCGAGGAAGTAGCCGCTGGCCTTGACCTGCGGACAATGGCCGGTCGGAAAGGCGAGCCCGTGGGCGTTGAGCGCCGTCTGGATCTCGCGATTGCTGAGGATGGGCTGGATGACCGCCCTGCGATGCTCGACATCGATCGAGAGGATCCTGTTGAGGCGTTCGAGGTCGATCAGGATGCCGCCGTTGCGCAGCGTCGGCTGGCACCAGTTGTGGCCGCCGCCGCGGACGATCACCTTGAGGCCATGCGCGCGGGCGAACTTCACGGTGGCGATGATGTCGTCCTCGTCGGCCACCTTCACGATCATGCGCGGCGCCCGGTCCGGGATCAGCCGGTTCCACAGATTCCCATGAAGGGCGTCCCGGAACTGCGCATCGCCCGCGTCGATGACGGGACCCTTGCAGAGCGTCCTCAGATCCTCAGCATTCATGGCCAAGCCCTGCACGAGCGAGGAACCCGCCCGGACCGATCTGCCCGAGCGGGTTCAAGGTTGCGGTCGGTCGCCCGGCCCGGCCCTCAATAGGGGACGCGGTCCGCCTTCTGGGCGTATTTCTTCCACACCTCCACGGCTTCTTCGCGCATGATCTGCTGGGTCGGGATCGAGCGCTCCCCGACATCCTTCTTGAGCTCGGCGTAGATCATGCTGTCGTCGAAGCCGCCGTATTCGAGCGCGTCCTCGACCTGAGCCGCATAGTAGACATTTTTGATCCCGGCCCAATACGCGGCCGCCATGCACATCGGGCAAGGCTCGGCGCTGGTATAGAGCGTCGCGTCCCGCAGCTTGAAGGTACCCTGCGACTTGCAGGCCTTGCGGATGGCCTCGATCTCCCCGTGCCACGTCGGATCGTTCTCGGCGACGACGCGATTGGCGCCCTCCGCGATGATCTCACCGTCTTGGACGATCACGCAGCCGAACACGCCGCCGGCACTGTCGACCAGCGACGTCTTCTCCGACAGCGCGATCGCGCGGGCCATGAACTGTTCGTGTTTTTCGGTCATCGAATCCTCTGCATCGTCATGTTTTCAGGCCAAGTGCGACTATGATCTGCGTCGATGTTCTTGTCGATGTCCGGGGGTATGATCGTCGATCAACGGATTTGAACTTGGCGCCGTATGATCAAGAATCCTGCCTCGGAGACCGGCATCGCCTTCGGTTCGGGACAGATGGTCTCGTGGGTCGATGAAACGGCGCAGGTTGCGGGGGGGGGGCGGGATCGAGCCGCGCCCGCATCCGCCGCGATGGTTCTCGCAGATCAGGTCGTCCCGCCAAGGCCGTGCGTCCCGTGAAGCGCATGTCCGTTCGCCAATACCGGATGGTCATGATCCGACGACGATCTGACTAGACATGGCACCGCGAGACGCGTCAACGCCGTCAAGACATCGATCGAAATTGAATTGTAAATATTCACGAATGCAATAAATATCTGAAGCATAGACGATCAGATTCGCCGGGGTCGCGGTTCCTGCAGCAGATCCGAGGCGTTGCAGTCGCGCCGTGGAGTTTGCGAAGTCGGATGGCGCTCGGTCTGAGACGCAGGAACAAGAAAAAATATTTCCGCCTCCGCCTCGTCCGTTTGGCTAGCGCGCCGCCTTTTTGTTGTCGCTCCGTCCCAGACCTGCGGCACGCGAGGCGCCGGCGCGCTGGAAAAAGTCCGGCGATTCTGGCTGCGTCCCCGAGATATAACTATCCTTTCGATGTTTTGTTTCAAGAAACGATCTATACCTGTATTGTATTATATTTACAATATTTACATTGGCCTTTTCTGCCAAGGCCTTGACTTTAACTGGTGTCGGCTTGCTGATGGGAGCATGCAGAGCGACGCCGCCGGCGGAACGGCGGCTATGCGATGCGAGACCAATCTTCGGCTGTTCCTCCTCGTCTTTCGTGGGCGGCGGGCTTCTTCAAGTCTGCCGCGGTCGCGGTGTGATGGTCCCCGAACCGATGCTTCGATCCGCCCGGCGGTGTGGCTCGGTTTAGCGCCGAGGGCCGCACCCCGCTTCGCACGAGCGGGCGAGGGCAGGGCGTCGTGCAACGGAAGTGCGTCGGTTCATGAGCGGTGCCTCGACGTCCGTCACCATCGTGACGCAGACGACCATCCGGCCGGAGAGCGCCGACGCCTTCGCCCGATGGCAGTCCGACACCCATGCCGTCGTGGCGACCTTTCCGGGCTTCATCGAGCAGCAGCTCATCCCGCCGCGGCCGCCGCTGCAGGTGGATTGGGTCATCCTGCAGCGCTTCAGCGGCCTGGAGCAGGCGCGGGCGTGGCTGGCCTCGCCCGAGCGGCAGGCCCGGATCGAGGGCGCCACGCCCATGCTCGTGGGCCGCGACGACGTCCATATCGTCAAGGACGATGCCAGTGCAGCCCGCACGTCGCCGGTCAGCGCGGTGATCAGCACCCGCGTTAAGCCCGGCCTGGAGGCCGCCTACCTCAAGTGGGAGCAGAAGATCGCCGCCGCCCAGTCGAAGGCGCCCGGCATGCAGGGCTACCGGTTCGAGCCGGCCGTGCCGGGGGTGCAGGAGGATTACGTCGCGATCCTGCGCTTCGACGGCGAGGCGAACCTGCAAACCTGGATGGACTCGCCCGAGCGGCGGGCCCTCGTCGCCGAAGCGGCGCCGCTGACCGCGGAATTCCACACGCGGACGGTGCAGAGCGGCTTCGAGCAATGGTTCCGCACCGTCGCCCCGGCCGGAGGCCCGGCGCCCGCGGCGTGGAAGATGAACATGATCGTCGTGCTGACGCTCTACCCCACCGTGTTCCTGTGGGGGGTCCTGGTCGGCACGCCGATCCTCTCCGGGATGCTGAAGCTGGATTTCCCGGTCGGCCTGTTCATCGGCAAC
>NZ_BACT01000689.1:0-4120 GCF_000333255.1 Methylobacterium sp. B1
GTGATGACCGGGCACGTCTTGCGCAACGCGCTGCTGCCGGTGGTCACCATGCGGGGCGTGCAGGCCGGCAACCTGATCGGCGGCTCGATCGTGGTCGAGACGGTGTTCGGCTGCCGGGGGGTCGGCACACTGGCCTTCAACGCGCTCCAGTCGCGCGACCTCAACCTGCTCCTCGGCATCTTCTTCGTCTCGGCCTGCCTCGTGGTCGTGATCAACCTCGCCGTGGACCTCGTCTACGTCTGCCTCGATCCGCGGCTGGAGCTCTAGCGATGCGCACGGGCCTGGCGCGGTTCGCGCGCAACCGCCTCGCGCTCGCGGGGGCCATGGTGCTCCTCGGGCTGGTCGTCCTCGTGGCGCTCACGCCGCTCCTCTATCCGGGCGATCCGTTCGCGCTCGTGGGCCCCGCCCTCCAGCCGCCGGGCGGCCGGTTTCCGCTCGGCACCGACACGCTGGGCCGCGACGTCGCCGCCGAGATCGCGTACGGCGCCCGCACCTCCCTGATTATCGGCCTCAGCGCGACCGGGGCGGCGATCCTGCTCGGGACCCTGATCGGCGGGCTGGCCGGCTACTACCGGGGCGGCGTCGAGGTCGCGCTGATGCGGCTCACGGAGTTCTTCCAGACGATCCCCGCCTTCGTGCTGGCGATCCTGATCGTGGCGATCCTGTCGCCGTCGCTCGTCAGCGAGGTCGTGGCCATCGTGACGGTCTCCTGGCCGGGCATCGCCCGGCTGGTGCGCGGAGAGTTCGTGGCCCTCGGCGGCCGCGAGTTCGTTCTGGCCTGCGACGGCCTGGGGGCGGGCGACGCCCGCATCGTCTTCCGCCACATGCTGCCGAACTGCACCGCGGCGATCATCGCGGTCGGCACGCTCCTGATCGGCACGGCGATCCTGATCGAGGCGGGGCTCGCCTTCCTGGGCCTCGGCGATCCGAACGTGATGAGCTGGGGCCTGATCATCAGCTCGGGCCGCGCGGTCCTCCGGTCGGCGTGGTGGATCTGCACCTTTCCCGGGCTGGCGATCCTGCTGACCGTCCTCGCCATCAACCTCGTCGGGGATGGCCTGAACGAGGTCCTGAACCCGAGGCTCCGAGAGCGATGAGCGACGCCGTCCTAGAGATCGAGACGCTCACGATCACGCTGCCGCCCGGCGCGGACCGGCCGAATGCCGTCACCGATCTGGATCTCGTCCTGCGGCCCGGTGCGGTCACCTGCCTGATCGGCGAGAGCGGATCGGGCAAGTCGATGGTGGCCCGCGCGATCCTCGGGCTGCTCCCGGGACCGCGCGTGCGCGTCAGCGGTGGCCGCATCCTGTTCGAGGGCGCGGATCTCGCCGCGATCACCCCGCGTCAGATGCGCAAAGTCCGGGGCGCGCGCATCGCGATGATCTTCCAGGAGCCCATGACGGCCCTGAACCCGCTGCACACGATCGGGCGGCAGATCGACGAGGTCCTGCGCATCCACACGCCGCTCGGGCGCGCGGACCGCCGGGCGCGCATCCTCGCGCTGCTCGAAAGCGTCCACCTCCCGGACCCGGCCCGGCTGCTGCGCTCCTACCCGCACCAGCTCTCGGGCGGCCAGCGGCAACGGGCGATGATCGCCATGGCGCTGGCGTTGAACCCGCGGCTGCTCATCGCCGACGAGCCGACCACGGCGCTCGACGTCACCACGCAGGCGCAGATCCTCTCCCTGATCCGCGACCTGCAGCGCGAGCACGGCACGAGCGTCCTGTTCATCACGCACGATTTCGGCGTCGTGGCCGACATCGCCGACACGGTCGCGGTGCTGCAGAAGGGCGTCCTGGTCGAGCAGGGGCCCGCGGCCTCGGTCCTCGGCGCCCCGAAGCATCCCTACACGCGCGCCCTCATCGCCGCCGTGCCGAAGCTCGTGCCGCCGCCGCGGCGCGCCGCCAGCATCGCCCCGCTGGTGGTGGAGGCCAGGGGGGTCGAGAAGACCTACGGCGCCCGCGGCCTGTTCGGGGGCCGCGTCACCCGGGCCCTCGACGGCGTGGACGTCCTGCTGCGGCGGGGCGAGACCCTGGGCCTCGTCGGCGAGAGCGGCTCTGGCAAGAGCACGCTGGCGCGGGCACTCACCCGCCTGATGCCCGTCGACGGCGGGGAGATCCTGCTTGCCGGGCACAGCGTCGCCGAACTGAGCCGCCGCCAGATGCGTCCGCACCGTCGGCGCGTGCAGATGGTGTTCCAGGATCCCTACGGCTCCCTCGATCCGCGCCAGCGCGTGGTCGACATCGTCGCCGAGGGGCCGATCATTCACGGCACCGAGCCGGGAATCGCGCGGGTCCAGGCATGCGAGATGCTGGCGCTGGTCGGCCTCGACCCCGCGGCGGCGCAGCGCTACCCGCACGAGTTCAGCGGCGGCCAGCGCCAGCGAATCGGCATCGCCCGGGCGCTCGCCATGAAGCCCGAGATCCTGGTGGCCGACGAGCCGGTCTCGGCCCTGGACGTCTCCGTCCAGGCGCAGGTCCTGGCGCTGCTCGCCGACATCAAGGCGCGGCTCCATCTCAGCATGCTGTTCGTGACCCACGACCTCCGGGTCGCGCTGCAGGTCTGCGACCGGATCGCCGTGATGCGGTCCGGTCAGGTGGTTGAGGTCGCGCCGACGTCCGAGATCTTCTTCGCGCCGAAGCACCCCTACACGAAGGCGCTGTTCGCCGCGGTGCCCGGCGCCCAATGGCAGGACCCGATCCCCGCATGACGACCGCGCAGCCCCTCTCGACGGACCCGTTCCTGCCCGGGCCGCGCGTCCGCGTCGCCGGATCCGCGACGGGGCCGCTCGCCGGCCTCACCTTCGCCGTCAAAGATCTGATCGACGTCGCGGACAGCCCCACGGCGGGGGGCAACCCGGACTGGCCGCGGGCCTACCCGACGCCGACCCGCCATGCCGGCGTGGTGCAGCGGCTACTCGATGCGGGCGCCTCGGCCGTCGGCAAGACGGTGACCGACGAAGTCTCGCTGGGAATCCTCGGCGAGAACGCCCACGACGGCACGCCGCTCAATCCGGCGGCGCCGGACCGGGTGCCCGGCGGCTCGTCCAGCGGCTCGGCCTCCGCGGTGGCTGCGGGCGCCTGCGACTTCGCCCTGGGCACCGATACCGGCGGCTCCGTGCGCGTGCCGGCGAGCTTCTGCGGGCTCTACGGCATCCGGCCAACGCACGGCCGCATCGACTTTTCCGGGATCTGCGTCCAGGCGCCGAGTTCGGACACCTGCGGCTGGTTCGCCCGGGACGCGGCGACCTTCGCGCGGGTCGGCGAGGTCCTGTTCGGCCAAGTCATGCCGGACCGTCTGCCCCACACGCTGCTCGTGGCCGCCGACGCGCTCGGCTTCGCGGACGCCGCCGTGCAGGAGGCGCTGGCCCCGCAGATCGAGCGTCTGTCCGCCCTCATCGGCAATCGCCGCGACGTGACGCTCGCGCCGCAGGGCCTGTCCGTGTGGCAGCGGGCGCAGCGCGTCCTGCAGAGCAGCGAGGCGTGGCAGACCTTCGAGCCCTGGCTCGATGCCTGCAACCCCCGCATGGCCTTCTCGGTGGCCCGCTCGCTGATCCAGGGCTCGATGATGACCGATGCCGAGCGCAGCGCCGCGAGTTTGATGCGGATCGAGGCAAGGGCCCGCCTCGCGCGGCTCCTGCCCCCCGGCACGATCCTGTGCCTCCCGACCACACCGTTCCCGGCGCCGCTGCGCGGGCTGCCGCTCGGCGCGCTGCATCCGCTGCGCGAGCGGATCGCCTGCCTGACGAGCCACGGCGGCCTCACCGGCGTCCCGCAGGTCAATCTGCCGGGCGCCCACGTCGATGGCGCGCCGGTCGGCCTGTCGATCCTCGGGGCGCGCGGGACCGACCTCGATCTGATCCGCCTGGCGGTCGCCCTGGAGGGTTGAATGGACGTGACGGTGAACCGCCCGGAGATCGTGGCCGAGATCGCGGCTTTGTTCGAGCGCTACGAGCAGGCGCTCATCGAGAAGGATGTCGCCGTCCTCGACGCGACCTTCTGGAACAGTCCGCACACGATCCGCTATGCGCTGGCCGAGAACTGCTACGGATTCGCCGAAATCCACGCTGCCCGCGTGGCGGCCGATCCGCCGCCGGGCGGCACCAAGGAGGCACGGTCCG
>NZ_BACT01000688.1:0-5840 GCF_000333255.1 Methylobacterium sp. B1
TGCCGGTGCTCCGCCCGCCCCATCGCTTCGACGAAGCGGGTGTCGATGAAGCCGGGCTCCGGCAGCCGCTTGATCTGCTTGAGCGCCAGCATGTGCTGCGCGTAGGCGTCGGCCTGCCGGACCTCGTTCGGCCCGAGGCGCCAGGTCAGCTCGACGTTCGGGGCCGAGAGTTCCAGCGCCTCGCGCTTCTGCCCGAGCTTGGCCACCGCCATGGCGATCATCGCGTCGCGGTCGCCGGCCGCGAAGTCCGTCGCCTTGCGGTGGATCTCCAGCATGGTCCGGACGAGGTCGGGCCGCTCGGCCAGCGTGTCGCGGTGGGCGCCGAACACCATGTTCAGCGCGCCCATCTCGGTGCCGTAGGGGTACTCGACGAGCTGGCCGACGCCCGAGGCGAGGCTGACGCCGGGCCCCGGCTCGGCGCCGACATAGGCGTCGACGTCGCCGCGGGCGAGCGCGATATGCATCTCCGAGAAGGAGACGCGCACGGGGGTGATGTCCTTCACGGACAGCCCCTCCATGCGCATCCGCTCCAGGACGAAGACCTCCTGGGTGCTGCCGGGCCAGATCGCGACGCGCTTGCCGCGCAGGTCCTTGATGGCGTGGATGTCGGAGCCCTTCTTGGCGATCACCGCCATCCCGCGGTTGCAGGTGGAGGCGATCACCACGAGCGGCTCGCCGGCGGCGGCGCCCAGCGTCGCGGCGGCGATGCCGAAGGTGCCGAAATCCACCGATTTGGTGACCACGGCGTTCTTGCACTCGGTGGGGCTCTCGAAGGGCACCACCTCCACGGTCACGCCCGCGGGGGTGAAGCGCTCGTAGAAGCTCGGCGCGATCGAGTGGATCAGCTTGAGCGAGCCCATCCGGATCGTGACCGGCGTGCCCGCGGCGCGTGCCCGCGACAGGGGACCGAGGGCGAAGCCGGCCCCGAGACCGGCCAGAAGGGTGCGGCGACGGATCATCGAACGGCTCCTGCAGGATCGCTATCGCCGTGACGCTAGGTGCGCTCCCTGTTGCAAGGAAGTGCTATTTTCTGAGCGTGTCGTTGCTTTCTCGGCAACGGGGGCGCACGATGCCAGCGTGAAGCACCTGCGCACCGTCACCTACGTCGCCGAGGTCGCACGTGCCGGCTCGATCCGGCGCGCCGCGGAGCGGCTGAACCTGACGCCCTCGGCCCTGACGCGGCAGATCCAGGATCTCGAATACGAGCTCGGCACGCCGATCTTCGAGCGCCTGCCGCAGGGGATGCGGCTCAACGCGGCCGGCGAGCTCTTCGCGCGGCACATCCGCGACCAAGTGGCGGATCTCGACCGGGTGAGGTCGCAGATCGCCGATCTTTCGGGGGTGCGCCGCGGTCACGTGTCGCTCGCCTGCAGCCAAGCCTTCGTCACGCAGGTGGTGCCCGAGGAGGTCGAGGCCTACCGGGCCCGGTTCCCCCAGGTCGGCTTCATGGTCCAGGTTCGCGATCACGCGCAGGCCGTGACGGCCCTGGCGGCGTTCGAGGCCGATCTCGCCCTGATCCTGCAACCGCCGCCTTCGGCGGAGCTGCATCCGCTCTTCTCCGGACACCAGACCCTCTGCGCGCTGATGCGCACGGGGCATCCGCTGGCGTCGGAGACCGGGCCGGTCCGGCTGCGCGACTGCCTCGGCCATGCCCTGGCCCTGCCCGACCACTCGCTCGCCATCCGCCATCACATCGAGCATGCCCTGGCCCGGCGCGGGGTCGAGCTCCGGCCGGTCGTCGAGTCGGGCTCGCTCGAATTCCTCCGCAACCTCGTCCTGCGGGAGGATCTCATCAGCCTGCAGATCCCGAGCGGCATCCCCCAGGACCCGCGCCTGCACAGCCGCCCGATCGATCTCCGCGACCTGACGCCGATGACGCTGGTCCTCGCGCAGTTGCGCGGGCGATCGCTCTCCGTCGCGGCGGCGAAGTTCGCCGATCAGCTTGTGGTTCGGCTCAACCGGGAAGCGGTCTGATGCGGCGCACGCCCTGAGGCCGGCGCGTCACCGCTCTCCGCGCCCGATCAGGGCGCGCCCGCTTCGGCCGTGGCGAGGAAGGCCCGCACGGTGTCGCGGAGAAAGGTGGCATCGGCCGGGTTGATCGACGGGTTGCCGGCGCGGTGGCCCCAGATGCTCGGGATCGGCTGCAGGACGGCGTCGCGCAGATGCGGCAGCTCGGCGGCGTTGTCGGCGACGCGGAAGTAGAGATCCGTCTCGCCCGGCATCAGCAGCAGCCGGGCGGTGATCGCGTTGAGCGCCCGGGTGAGATCGCCGCCGTAGCGCGGGTCGCGGCTGATGTCGCCCGCCTCCCAGGTGCAGAGCTGCGCGTAGAGATCGGCCGCAGGGCGGCGGGCGAAGCGTTCCTCCCAGTCGGTGCGCAGGAAGCTGTCGAGGTCCGGGGCGCCGAGCGCGGTGCGGTGGAGGTCCGCCCGGTAGAAGTCCTGGCTGAGCGCCCAGCCCGCATAGATGCGCCCGAAGGCCCGGAGGGCGGCGGCCGGCTCGGCCGAGAAGCGGCCCCCGCCGCCATGCTCCGGCGCCGCCTCCAGCACCGCCATGAGGCCCTTCAGGAACACGCGGTTGTGGGTGGCGGTGCGGGCGCTGCCGCAATTGATCACCGCGCGGGCCACGCGGTCGGGGAACAGGGCGGCCCAGTGATAGGCCTGCTGGGCCCCCATGGACCAGCCGTAGACGGCGTGCAGGCGCTCGATCCCCCACATCTCGGCGAGCAGGCGGCGCTGCGCGTGGACGTTGTCCCAAGCGGTGACGAGGGCGGGCCAGTCCGGGGTGTTCGACGGGCTCGACGACAGCCCGTTGCCGAACATGTCGGGGATGACGATGAACCAGCGGTTGGGATCCAGCACCCCGTCGGGGCCGATCAGCCATTCGAGGTCCGGATGCTGGGCTCCGTAGCTCGTCGGGTAGAGCACGACATTGTCGCGCCCGGGCGACAGGGTGCCGTGCGTCTTCCAGCGCAGCTGCGCGCTTGGCAGCACCGCCCCCGACTGAAGCGTCAGGTCGCCGAGTTCGAAGGTTCCGGTGGCCGTCGCCCAGCCGCTAACGGGCGCAGCGTCCGCACGAAGCCGACCTGCCAGCGGTTGTCGCCCCGCTGCGGCACGCCGGGCCGCGCGCGCATCGCGGTATGGGCGTCCGGCAGGCTGTGGAACGGGATCGACGGATAGAGGTGGTGCTCGGTGTGGACGGGCATGGCCTACATGAGGCGCCGCATGAGGCCGTTGGTCAAGGTCGTGCGGGTGTGGGTCGGGCCGTTGTCGTCCATCGTGCCGGCCGCCCGCTCCAGGTCGGGCCGGCCTTCGGCGCGCCCGGTGTCGGACTGAGATACACGGAAGATCTACTGCGTACTTCGGTGTAATAATTTGTGTCGGAAAAATATTTCCCCATCCCGGCGATGTAATGGATCGGTCGGTCCGAAACCTGCTTGGCACGCGTGTTGCGAACGGGCTGGACGCTTCAGGAGTCCTCTGGCTTGTCCCGCACGTCCGACGTGACCGATCTCTCCCGCCGCACCGTTCTGGCGCTTCCCCTCGGCCTCGCAGCGGCCGCGAGCGGCGCGCGCGCCGCCGAGCCGAGACGCGGGGGCACGATGGTGATGATCGTCCATCCCGAGCCCTCGACCCTGGCCCATTACGCGGTGTCGGCGGGCAATATCCCGCCGATCGCCACGCAGGTCTACGAGGGGCTCTGCACCTACGACTGGGACCAGAACCCGCAGCCGAACCTCGCGAAGTCGTGGGAGGTCGCGCCCGACGGCAAGACCATCACGTTCAAGCTCCAGGACGGCGTGACCTTCCACAACGGCAAGCCGTTCACCAGCGCCGACGTGCAGTACTCCTTCATGGAGATCCTGAAGAAGTACAATCCGATCGCGCCGGTCATGCTCGCGGAGCTGGTGGCCGTCGACACGCCGGACCCGATGACCGCGATCCTGCGGCTCGCCAATCCGGCGCCCTACATCATGAAGGCGCTGTCCGGGCGGGATCTGCCGATCCTGTGCCGCTCGGTGTTCGAGGGCACGGATGTCCTGCAGAACCCCAGCGCCAACAAGCCGATCGGCACCGGTCCGTTCAAGTTCACGAGCTGGGAACGCGGCCAATTCGTGCGCCTGGACCGCAACGAGCAGTACTGGAAGCCCGGCCTGCCGTATCTCAACCGGATCGTCGCCCGGTTCATCCCGGATGCGGCCACGCGCTCGGCCGCCATGGAGGCGGGGGAGGCGCATTTCGCCGGGTACAGCGCGGTGAACTACGCCGACCTCGCGCGGATGAAGACCAACCCGATCCTCGATCTCACGACCAAGGGCTACGAGATGACGCCGGCCCAGAGCGTCCTGGAGCTGAACGGCCGTCACCCGCATCTCCAGAAGAAGGATGTGCGCCAGGCAATCGCCTACGCCATCGACCGCAAGGTCATCCTCAAGGACGTGATGTTCGGCTACGGCCTGCCCGCCACCGGCCCGCTCAGCCGCAAGTTCAAGACCGCCGGCCTCTACACCGACGACGTGCGCCAGTACGACGTGCCGGACCGGCTGGACATCGCCAATAAGCTGCTCGACCAAGCCGGCGCCCCGCGCGGTGCGGACGGGACCCGCTTCGCCCTGCACCTGGAGGTGAATTCCTTCGGCGAGCAGTGGCTGCGGCAGGCCGAATACCTGAAGCAGGCGCTCGCCATCGTGGGCATCGCCGTGACGCTCCGCTCGGAGGACACCGCGACCTGGCTGCGGCGCGTCTACACCAACTACGATTACGACCTGAACGAGCCGTTCCTGAGCCAGGGCGTCGACCCGGTCTACGGACTGAACAAGCAGTTCCTCACCAGCCAGATCCGCAAGGGCGTGACCTTCGTCAACGACACCTTCTACTCGAATCCCGAGGTCGACCGCATGCTCGGCGAGGGCGCGCGCGAGCCGGACGCGGAGAAGCGCGCCGCGCTCTACAAGAAGGTCCAGCAGGTCCTGGCGGAGGACAGCCCGATGATCTGGCTCATCGACGTGCAGTACGTCAGCGTCTTCAACCGGCGCCTCAAGGACCACACGACCGGCCCCCTCGGAACCCAGCAAGCCTTCGAACGGGCCTGGATGGACACGTAATCCCGTGCGGCTCGCGCGTTTCCTCGGTTACCGGCTGCTGCTGGCGATCCCGGTGGTGCTCGGTATCGTCGTGCTCAACTTCTTCTTGATCCACCTCGCCCCCGGCGATGCGGCCTCGGTGCTGGCGGGTGAGAGCGGCGCGGCGAGCCCCGAATACATGGAGCAGCTGCGCCATAAGTTCGGCCTCGACCAGCCGCTCGCCACGCAGTTCGGCGTCTACCTGCTGAACATGCTCCACCTCGATCTCGGCTACTCGTTCCGCAACGACAGCCCGGTGGGGAGCCTGATCGTCGACCGGCTCTGGCCCACCGGTCTGCTGATGCTCACCGCCTTCGCGGCGGCGTTGGTGATCGGCACGCTGCTGGGCCTCGTGGCGGCGACCGGGCGCAATGCCTGGCGCGACGCGATCATCTCGCTGGTCAGCCTCGTGGCCTACGCGACGCCGGGTTTCTGGCTCGGGCTGATGATGATCGTGGTCTTCGCCATCCGCCTCGGCTGGCTGCCCACCAGCGGCTACGACACGGTCGGCGCCGACAACGAGGGCTGGGACGAGGTCTGGGATGTCGGCCGCCACCTCGTCATGCCGGCGGTCGCGCTCGCGCTGTTCTACCTCGCGGTCTACGCCCGGGTGATGCGCGCCTCCGTGCTGGAACAGGTCGGCATGGACTACGTCACCACCGCCCGCGCCAAGGGCCAGACCGAGCGCGGGTGAAGACGGGGCCGTCCTGCGCAACGCCCT
>NZ_BACT01000687.1:0-3399 GCF_000333255.1 Methylobacterium sp. B1
TTGGTGCCCTCGCCGGTATAGCCGCCGATGATGCCGTTGGCGTCGCAGGAGGGGCGCGACTGCACCAGCTCGATCGGCATGCGCCCGCGCTCGCCCGCGGGCTCCTTGAGGCCGATCGGCCCGAGCAGGGTCTCCGGCGTCAGGCCGAGGCCGCGCCACTGCTCCAGCACCTCGGGCGGGCGCTCGTGCACGCCCTCGTAGAAGCCCGGGATCGTCACGCGACCGTCGGCATCGTGCAGGTCGGCGATGATCTTCGACAGGACGTGGATCGGGTTGCGGGCGGCGCCGCCGAAGAAGCCCGAATGCAGGTCCCGGTCGGCGCAGGTCACCTTCACCTCGAAATAGGCGAGGCCGCGCAGGGACGAGGTGATGGCCGGGGTCTTCCGGTCCCACATGCCGGTGTCGCAGACGAGGACCACGTCGCAGCCGAGCCGGTCGCGGTTGGCGGCGACCCATTCGGGGAGCCCCTGCGAGCCGCTCTCCTCGGCGCCCTCGATCAGGATCGTGACGCCGCAGGGCAACTCGCCGTGCATGGCGATATAGGCCCGGCACGCCTCCACGAAGGTCATCACCTGCCCCTTGTCGTCGGAGGCGCCGCGCCCGACGATTTTCTTGCCGCCCTGCCCGTCATCGGCGAGGTGCGGCTCGAAGGGCGGCGTCGTCCACAGGTCGAGGGGGTCGACGGGCTGCACGTCGTAATGGCCGTAGAACAGGACGTGCGGCGCTCCGGGCTTCGGCTTGTGGGCCAGCACGACCGGATGGAGCGAGGTCTCCTCGACGGAGGTCTCGAAGCCCAGCGCGGTCAGGTCCTTGGCGAGCCAGGCGGCGGCCTCGCGGCACTGGCCGGCATAGGCGGGATCGGTGGAGATCGACGGGATCCGCAGGAAGGCGAACAGCCGCTCCAGGGCGTTCTCGAGATCCGTGTCGATGTCGTTGAGGATCGCGTCGAGCGCGGCCATCGGGGGCTCCGGGGTGCGGCGGGGACTCTGCGGGACGAGGGTTAGCCGAGGCGGGGCGGGGGCGGCAACGTCGGAGGACGGGTTGATTGGCCCCGGAGCCGCTTCGCGGACCCGCCAGCGATCATGGGGTGAGACAGCGCGCACCGGAACAGGCGCAGATTGGAATGGTTATCGATCGAGCCCTCAGGCCGGTGCCCGCGCGTCTCTGCCGGTTGCCGCTTCGGCCGATCCGTTCCCGCCCGGCCCCGGCCGGCCCAGACCGTGGACGACATCATGCGACTCGAGACCCAGCCGCCGGTGTCGGCGGATACGCCCATCGGCATCACGCTGACGATCAACGGGCAGCGGCGCGAACTCCGCGTCGCGCCCTGGACGACGCTCCTCGACCTGCTGCGCGAGCGGCTCGACCTCACAGGCACCAAGAAGGGCTGCGACCACGGCCAGTGCGGCGCCTGCACGGTGCTGGTGAACGGCACCCGGGTGAATTCCTGCCTGACCCTCGCGGTGATGAAGGACGGGGCCGAGATCACCACGGTCGAAGGGCTCGCCGCCCTCCGCGACCGGGCGGGCAGCAACGCCCTCCACCCGATCCAGGAGGCGTTCATCGAGCACGACGCCTTCCAGTGCGGCTACTGCACGCCCGGCCAGCTCTGCTCGTCGGTGGGCCTGATGAACGAGGGCCACGCCCACACCCGGGACGAGATCCGCGAGGCGATGAGCGGCAACCTCTGCCGCTGCGGCGCCTACACCAACATCGTCGACGCCATCGAGGACGTCATGCAGGGAGACGCCCGATGAACCGCTTCGATTACGTCCGCGCCGGCACGGTGGCGGAGGCGGTGCAGGCCTTCGGCGCCGGGGCCCGCTTCATCGCCGGCGGCACCAACCTGATCGACCTGATGAAGTACGAGGTCGAGAAGCCGGGCCGTCTGATCGACATCACCCACCTGCCCCTCGACCGGATCGAGGCGCATGGGGACGGGCTCCGGATCGGTGCGCTCGTGACCAACGCCAAGGTGGCGTACGACGACAGAGTGACGGCGCGCTATCCGCTCCTGCGCAACGCCATCCTGGCCGGCGCCTCGGCGCAGCTGCGCAACGCCGCCTCCACGGGGGGCAACCTGCTGCAGCGGACCCGCTGCTACTATTTCTACGACGTGGCCACGCCCTGCAACAAGCGTGCGCCCGGCTCCGGCTGCCCGGCGATCGGCGGGATGAACCGCATCCACGCGATCTTCGGCACGAGCGACAAGTGCATCGCCACGCACCCCTCCGACATGTGCATCGCGCTGGCCGCCCTGGAGGCCACCGTGCAGGTGAACGGGCCGCAGGGCGAGCGGTCGATCCCGTTCTCCGAATTCCACCGCCTGCCGGGGGAGTCCCCCGAGACGGACACGAACCTCGCCCCCGGCGAGATCGTCGTGTCGGTGGACCTGCCGGAGAGCCGCTTCCCGCAGCACTTCACCTACCTGAAGCTGCGCGACCGGTTGTCCTACGCCTTCGCGCTGGTCTCGGTGGCGGCGGGGCTCGAACTCGACGGCGACCGGATCAAGACCGCGCGCCTCGCGCTCGGCGGCGTCGCCCACAAGCCCTGGCGCAACCGCGAGGCCGAGGCCCTGCTCGAGGGCAAGCCCGCCACCCGCGCCAGCTTCCAGGACGCGGCCGACCTGATCGTCGCGGAAGCCAAGCCGCAATCGGAGAACGGCTTCAAGATCGATCTCGCCCGGCGGGCCATCGTGCGCGGCCTCGAACAGGCCGCCGCCGGCACGCCCCAGTCGCTCAGCGACAAGCGCATCCAGTAGGCCCCGCCATGACCCAGACCTCGAACCCCCAGACCTTCAGCTCCACCGGCCGCGACACCTTCGTCGGCAGCCCGCGCAGCCGCATCGACGGGCCCGCCAAGGTCACCGGCCTCGCCAAGTACGCGGGCGAGTTCGCCGCGCCCGGCCTCGCCTACGGCTATGTGGTGTCCAGCTCCATCGCCAAGGGCCGGATCACCGCCATCGAGTCCGCCGAGGCCGAGGCGGTCCCGGGCGTCCTCAAGGTCATTACCCACGCGAACCGGCCGCGCACCGCGTGGCGGGACAAGAACTTCCAGGACGCGGTGGCGCCCCCCGGCTCGCCCTTCCGCGCCCTCTACGACGACCTGATCGTGTTCAGCGGCCAGCCGGTCGCCCTGGTGGTGGCGGAAGATTTCGAGACCGCGCGCTACGCCGCGTCCCTCGTCCGCGTCAGCTACGCGATGCAGGAGCCCGTCACCGACCTCAAGGCCGTGCGCGGCGACGCCTACGATCCGCCCACCAAGCGCGAGGGCATCAAGCCGCCGCCGGCTCCGTGGGGCGACGCCGACCAGGCGTTCGGCAGCGCGCCGATCCGCGTGCAGGGCGGCTACAGCATGGCCAACGAGCACCACAACCCGATGGAGCCGCACGCCACCACG
>NZ_BACT01000686.1:0-8455 GCF_000333255.1 Methylobacterium sp. B1
TGCCGCGCGTCATTTGAACGGGACACGACGGTCACGCCCGCTTCGCAGGAGGCCCGGGTCCCCGCTCCCATGTGGAAGAGGGACAGGGTGAGGGATGAGAACTGTCCGAATGGGGCGCGGCCTGTCGGCGCTTCGAGGGTGCGCTTCACTCTGAGCGGTCTCGACCCTCACCCCGACCCTCGCCCGCATGGGAGAGGGGGCAGGTCGCGCCTGCCAGGCCCGTCGGCGCAAGACGGTCGCGTTCTGGGTTGCCGCTATCGCTTCGCTCCGCTCGCAAAGACGACGGCAGCCGCCCCGAAGCTTTCCACCGGACACGGCGTGAAGGGCGACCGATGAGCGGATACGACCTCGACGCGGGCGATGCCCCGCCGGTCCCCCTGCCGGAGGCGGCGCCCTCCCGCCTCGCGCGCTGGCGGGATTCCGACCTGCTGGCGAGCTTCCTGCGCTCGAAGACCGCCATGGCGGCGCTGGTCGCCACGGTGCTGATGGTCGGGCTCGCCTTCGCGGCGCCCCTGATCGCCCCGCAGAACCCCTACGACCCGGCCCAGCTCGACCTGATCAACTCCAACCTGCCGCCGATCTGGCAGGCGGACGGTCAGGCGCCCTACTATCTCGGCACCGACGACCAGGGCCGGGACGTGCTCTCGGCGGTGCTCTACGGCCTGCGCCTGTCGCTGATCGTCGGCGGGCTCGGGGTGCTGACCTCCGGCGTCATCGGCATCGCGCTGGGTCTGATCGCCGGCTACGCGGGCGGCGTCCTCGACACGCTGATCATGCGGATCGCCGACGTGCAGCTCACCTTCCCGGCGATCCTGATCGCCCTGGTGGTGGACGGCGTCGCCAAGGCAACCTTCGGCAGTGCCCTCGACGTCGGGCCACTGATCGGGCTGATCGTGGTGTCGATCGGCCTGTCCTTCTGGGTGCAGTACGCCCGGACCGTGCGGTCCTCCGTGATGGTCGAGAAGGGCAAGGACTACGTCCAGGCGGCGCGGCTGATCGGCCTGTCCTCCCCGGTGATCCTGGTCCGCCACGTGCTGCCGAACGTCACCGGCCCGGTCTTCGTCATAGCGACGATCAACTTGGCGCTCGCGATCATCACCGAGGCGACCCTGTCGTTCCTCGGCACCGGCCTGCCCGAAACCATGCCGTCGCTCGGCACGCTGATCCGCACCGGCAACCGCTTCCTGTTCTCCGGCGAGTGGTGGATCGTCGCCTTCCCGGGGCTGGCGCTGGCCGGGCTGGTCATCGCCATCAACCTCCTGGGGGATTGGCTGCGCGACGCGCTCAATCCGAAGCTGCAATGATGGGACATCGTCAGCGCGAGCGCAGCGAAGCGACCCAGGGCAGCGCGACCTTGGTGAACGTGGCGCCGCTGGATTGCTTCGCTCCGCTCGCAAGGACGGGGGCGCCCATCCGACGCCCGGTTGCCACCGGAGCCGCCACGCCATGACCGACACGATCCTCTCCGTGCGCGATCTCACGGTCGCCTTCGACACCCGCCGCGGGCCGCTCACCGCCATCGACCGGGTCTCCTTCGAGATCGGCCGCGGCGAGATCCTGGGCGTCGTCGGCGAATCCGGGGCCGGCAAGTCGGTGACCGGCTCGGCGGTGATCGGGCTGATCGACCGCCCCGGACGCATCGCCGGCGGCGAGATCCGCCTGCGCGGCGAGCGCATCGACAATCTCTCGCCCGAGGCCATGCGGCGGGTGCGGGGCAAGCGCATCGGCATGATCTTCCAGGATCCGCTGACCTCGCTCGACCCGCTGTTCCGGGTGGGCGACCAGATCGTCGAGACCCTGCGCACCCACACCGACCTGTCGGGGAAAGCCGCCCGCACCCGCGCCATCGACCTGCTCGCCGAGGTCGGCATCCCGGCCCCCGAGCGGCGGATCGACGGCTACCCGCACGAGTTCTCCGGGGGCATGCGCCAGCGGGTGGTGATCGCCCTCGCGCTGGCCGCCGAGCCGGAGCTGATCATCGCCGACGAGCCGACCACGGCGCTCGACGTCTCGGTCCAGGCCCAGATCATCACCCTGCTCAAGCGCCTCTGCCGGGAGCACGGCACCGCGGTGATGCTGGTGACCCACGACATGGGCGTGATCGCCGAGGCCGCCGACCGGGTGGCGGTGATGTATGCCGGGCGCGTCGCCGAGATCGGCCCGGTCGCCTCGGTGATCGCGAAGCCCCACCATCCCTACGCGGTGGGGCTGATGGGGGCGATCCCGACCCTGTCGCAGGAGGCCACGCGGCTGAGCCAGATCCCCGGCTCGATGCCGCGCCTCACCGCCATCCCCAAGGGCTGCGCCTTCAACCCGCGCTGCCCGAAGGTCTTTTCGCGCTGCCGGGTCGAGCGGCCGGAGCCGCAGGCCGTGGAGGCGAGCCGGGTGGCCTGTCACCTGTACGATGCAGCGGAGCGCGCAGCGTGAGCGCCTACGTCGAAGTCACCGATCTGCGCCGCCGGTTCGACGTCTCGAAGCCCTGGCTCAACCGGGTGCTCGAGGGCGAGCCCCGGAAATTCCTCACGGCGGTGGACCGGGTCGGGTTCACGATCGAGAAAGGCGAGACCTTCGCGATCGTGGGCGAATCCGGCTCCGGCAAGTCGACGGTGGCGCGGATGGTGGTCGGCCTGCTGCCGCCCTCGGCCGGGGAGGTGACGATCACCGGCGTCTCGATGACCGACCCGCGCCAGGCCGCAGCCCGGCGGCGCCTGCGGGCGCGCATCCAGATGATCTTCCAGGACCCCTACGCGTCCATGAACCCGCGCTGGCGGGTGGGCCGGATCATCGCGGAGCCGATCCGGGCCTTCGGCCTGATCCAGGGGGAGGGGGCGATCCGCGCCCGGGTCAGCGAGCTGCTCGGCCTGGTCGGGCTCCACCCGGACGATGCGAAAAAATACCCGCACGAATTCTCCGGCGGCCAGCGCCAGCGGGTGGCGATCGCCCGGGCGCTGGCGAGCCAGGCGGAGTTCCTCGTGGGCGACGAGCCGACCTCGGCGCTCGACGTCTCGGTGCAGGCGCAGATCCTCAACCTGATGCGCGACCTGCAGGACCGGCTCGGCCTCACCTACCTGTTCATCTCTCACAACCTGGCCGTGGTCCGCCACATGGCGACCCGGGTGGGGGTGATGTATCTCGGCCGCCTCGTGGAGGTCGCCGCCGCCCGGGACCTGTTCGCCGCGCCCCGGCATCCCTACACGCGGATGCTCCTCGACGCGGTGCCCGACCTCGCCCATGTCGGCCGCGCCCGGGTGCCGGTCTCCGGCGAGATCCCGAACCCGATCGACCCGCCGCCCGGCTGCACCTTCAACCCGCGCTGTCCGCTGGCGAACGACCGCTGCCGGACCGAGGTGCCGGCGCTGCTGGACGGCGTCGCCTGCCACGCCGTCCAGGAGGGGCGGGCCTGAGGAGGCCCGCCCGGTCGGCCCGAGGGGCCGTCAGGCCGCCCGGACCGTGGCGAGGAAGCCCGACACTTCGGCCCCGAGCTGCTCGGATTGCCGTGACAGCTCCGAGGCGGCGGTGAGCACCTGTGCGGAGGCGGCGCCGGTCTCGCTCGCGGCCTGCGTGACGCTGCCGATGCTGACGGTGACCGACTGGGTGCCCTGAGCCGCCTGCGTGACGTTGCGGACGATCTCCTGGGTCGCCGCGCCCTGCTCCTCCATGGCGGCGGCGACGCCGACGGCGATCTCGCGGAGTTCAGTGATCGTCGCGCCGATCGACTGGATGGCCGCGACGGCCTCGCGGGTCTCGCCCTGGATGGCGTTGATCTGCGCGGCGATGGTGTCCGTCGCCCGCGCCGTCTGCGAGGCCAGCTCCTTGACCTCGCCTGCGACGACGGCGAAGCCGCGCCCCGCCTCGCCCGCACGGGCGGCCTCGATCGTGGCGTTGAGCGCCAGCAGGTTCGTCTGAGCGGCGATCCCGGAGATCAGGCCGACCACCGCCCCGATCTTCTCGGCGCCCTCGGCCAGCCCGCGTACGATCGTGGTGGACTGCGCGGCATCCGCGGCGGCCCGCTCGGCCATGATCGTGGAGCGGGCGACCTGCTGGGCGATCTCGCCGATGGAGGCCGCCATCTCCTCGCTCGCCGCCGCCACGGTCTGGACGTTGGAGGAGGTCTGCTCGGCGGCCGAGGCGACGCTCATGGATTGACCCGCCGTCTGATCGGCCGTGCGGCTCATCGACTGGGCGGTCGCCTCCATCTCGGTGGCGGCCGAGGCCAGGCCGTGCGTGAGCTGCGTGACCTGGCTCTGGAACGCCCGCGTCGCATCGTCCAGCACCTGGGCCCGCCGCATCTTGGCGGCGTTCTCGATCGCTGCAGCCGCGTCGGCGTCCCGCTTGGCGATCATCGCCTCCTTGAACACCTGGACGGCCTGGGCCATCCCGCCGATCTCGTCCGCCCGTTCCGCGCCCGTGACCGGCGCCTCGAGCTCGCCGGCGGCCAGGCGGGTCATCGTCGCCGTCATGCCGCCGAGCGGACGGATCACCTGCACGACGATCGTGTAGATGCCGTAGGCGATGCTGAGCGCCGCGAGGACGAGGGCGGCCAGCAGGGCGAGGCGCGACCAGCCCGCGGTGGTCTCGGAGCGCTCGAACTCCGCCTCCGCTTCACGGACCTGCAAGGCCGTGAGCTTGCCGAGGGTCGCGTTGGCGGTCCGCAGGCTCGTCAGCAGGTCCGCATGCGTGGACTCGAAATCCGAAGCGCGACCGGCGGCGACGCGCTTGAGGATCTCGGCCGCGATGGCATCGTTCCGGTCGAGCGACCCCTGCAGCTCGGTGGCCAGGGCTTTCTCCTCCGGGGTCAGGTAGGTCGCCAGATAGGCCGACCACTGCGTGTGCAGGTTGGAGAGATCGCGCTCGATCTGGTCCTTCGCCTGGGCCGGGTCGATCTGCCGGCCGCGCAGCCTGCGCGAGACGTCGATCAGGTCGTCATAGGCATCGCGGATGATGCTGAATTGCCGGAGGCAGACGACGCGGTCGTCGAAGACGGTCTTGAAGCTCTGGTGATTCCAGTGAAGGGCGAGATTGCCCATGGCGGCACATGCGAGCAGGAGCAGGCCCATGACGGCCAGGAGTGCGAGCAGTCTGAGTTTGATGGTCATCGTGGGCGGGTGGCCTTCCAGACGGTGGCATCCGAGACCGGCGGCGGCGCAGACACGCGCGCGGTGATTTCGGAGTTTGCACCTTGGTGAGGCACGATGATTAAAGTTTAGTCGATAAATGCAGTCGAGTTTCGAGCCAAGACAAGATTTCAAACGAACGTGATCGAGACTGCAAAGCGCGTGACTGATTTCTATCTGTAACTGATATTTTCAAGAGACTTCTATCGGAAGGTGTAAGGCCCGGCCTGCGACGGGGCTGGCCCGGCGACGGAGCCGGCAGGATCGGCCGCTTCCTCAGGCGTCGCGCCATGCCGAGAAGGTCGCGGCCTGTCCCACATTCATGCCGTCGCGGTCGAGCTGCCAGACCACCGCCTGGTCGATCCAGAACCGCCGCCCGTCCTTGGCGATCCGCAGGCCGCGATAGCCGCGGCTGAAGCCGTCCCGGGTGACCGCGTCGAGGAGGCTCTGCCGCGCGGCCCGTTCGGGCGCCTCGGCCGAGAGCCGCGAGGGCAGGCCGATCAGTTCGTCCCAGGCGTAGCCGAAGCAGGCCTGGGCGGCCCGGTTGCCGTAGACGAAGCGGGGATCCGCGGCGCCATCGTGGGCGAGGACCGCGAAGGGGGCCGCCGCGTAGAGCCAGGCCGCATCGGCACCGGCCGGCACCAGGGACTCGCCGAGCCGCCGCGCATAGCTGCCGGTGAGCAGGGCGAAGAAGTCCGGGTCGTGCGAGAGGTCCGTCATGATCCGCTACAGGACAGGGTCCGCGTCGATGCGCATGCGCAGGATCGCGTAGGGCGGCTGCTGCAGGTCCCGGCCGCGGTTGAATTCCGGCCGCCGGTTGACCTGGGCCGCCGAGATATAGAGCCATCGGTCCGGGGTGATCCAGAAGGTGTCGGCCCAGATCAGCCGGTCGTCGGCGGCCAGCACCTCCACGGTGCCGTCCGGCAGGCGCCGGCCGACCGCGTTGTGCTCCTGCAGGCTGAGATAGACCCGGTCCTCGGAATCGGTGGTCAGCCCGCCGGTCATGCCCTTCTCGCCGAGATCCTTGACCGCGGCGGCCACGGCCGCGTCCGAGACGTTCGGGTCGCGCAGGGCCGCGGTCTCGACCGTGTAGAGCCGCCGGCTCATCAGCGGCGCGTAGTACAGGCGGCGTCCGTCCGGGCTGATCGCGATGCCGTTGGCGCCGCCCTTCGGGCTCTTCTCCGGCGCGTCGCCCTTCCGCTCCATCACGGGCCGCCGCTCCACGAACTTGACCAAGCCCTCCTCGGAGCGCGTGCTGGGATGGCCCGCGAGGCGCCGCACCACCCGCCCGCTGTCGAGATCGACCGCGAGGATCGCCCCCGCGCCGGCCTGCCCCTGATCGGTGACGTAGGCCAGCGCCCGCCCGTCGCGCACGTCGACCCGCAGGTCGTTCAGCGAGGAATCCGGCACCACGCCCGCGTCGAGGGGAATCGTCCGGCGGATGCTGTTCCGGCCGATATCGATCGCCAGGATCTTCGCGCCGCCCGGCACCGGCCGTCCCTTGCCGGTCGGCAGGCCGGCATCGAGCACCCAGAGGGTGTCGTCACGGTCGAAGACGCCGTTCGGCACGTGGAACAGGGTGGCCTGCGGCGCCTGCGGGTCCGGGCGGTTGGCCGCCGCGTCGGGGTAGGGCTTCACCGATCCGTCGGGCAGCACCTCGCCGAGGGTGATCGGCTCCGCACCGGTGAAACGCGGCATCATCACGAAGATCCGTCCGCCCCGGGCGATGGCGAGTCCCGTGGGGGTCGAGGGCGCATCCGCCGCGATGGCGAGGTCCAGAATCCCCGCAGGCCGGCTCGTCGGGGGCGGCGGCGTCCCGGCGCGGGCGGCGGGGGCGGCGAGGGCCAGGAGCCCCGTTCCGATCAGGCGGCGGCGGTCGAGGCGCATGCGGATCCCGGCGTGGCAGTCATCGGAGTCCCGGCGGGGGCGCGGCGCGCGACCGACGGGATGCCGGCCCAACGCATGGGCCGTCCGGGCGATCCCGCGCGCCGGAATCCGCGCCGCGGCGATCGGCAGCCGGCGACGGGCGGTCCACAGGCGCCGCCGCGCGACGCTGGCCCCAGCCAGCGGCGTCACGGTAAGCACGATCGTGCCGGACCTCGATTCGGCGCCGCACGGGCCGAGGCCCGGGCCTGAGATTGGAGAGGTGGGACACGCATGGATCCCGAAGGATCCGAACCGGCGCCGGACACCGCGCCCCGGCCCGGCGCCGGCTCGCTGCGGGTCCTCGCCCTGGCGGTGCAGAAGGGCGGGACGGGCAAGACAACCCTCGCGGCCTCCCTGGCCGTCGCCGCCGCGGAGGCCGGCGAGCAGGTGACCGCCCTCGATCTCGACCCGCAGGGATCCCTGGCCGGCTGGGGGGCCCTGCGCAAGAGCGACCGCGGGAGCGACCGCGAGAGCGACGCCGTCGCGGTCGACCGGATCCAGCCCTGGGAGATGGGCCAGCTGTCGGAGATTCTCGGCATCCTCGCCGAGCAGGGCACGACGCTCGCCGTCCTCGACACCGCCGGCAGCGCGTCCGGCCTCGCGCCGGCCCTGAAGGATGCCGACTTCGTCCTGATGCCGGTCCGCCCCTCGCGGCTCGACATCGTGGCCGCCCGGCCGACCCTCCAGGCGCTCGTCGGGCTCGGGCTGCGGGAGCGGCTGGCCCTGGTGCTGAACCAGTGCCCGCCGCCGCCCTCGCCGCGCACCAGCGCCTACGCGGCGCAGCTGCGCGCCCTGGGCGTCCTGGCCGAGCCCGGCATCATCCACCGGGTCGACCACCAGGACGCCCTGGCGACCGGGCTCGGCGTCACGGAATACGCCCCCGTCAGCCCGGCCGCCGACGAGGTCCGGGCCCTCTGGACCTGGATCGACGGGAAGATGCGGTCGGCCTCCGCCCGCTGACGGCTCAGCCCTGGCCGAGGGCCGCGAGGATCCGCGCCCAGGAGCGCGTGCCCTTGTGGAAGCTCGTCAGGTCGTACTTCTCGTTCGGCGAGTGGATCCGGTCGTCGTCGAGGCCGAAGCCGATCAGCAGGGTGTCGCGCCCGAGGATCCGCTTGAAGTCGCCGACGATCGGGATCGAGCCGCCGGCCCCGACGGTCACCGCCGGCACGCCCCACTCGTCCTGCAGCGCGGCCTTGGCGGCCCCGAGCTGCGGCATGTCGAAGGGCAGGCTGATCGCCCGCGAGCCCTTGTAGGTGATGACCTCGACCCGGCAATCTGCCGGCACGCGTTCCCGCACGAACGCCTCGAAGCTCTCGGCGAGCCGCTTCGGATCCTGGTCGTCCACGAGGCGGAACGAGACCTTGGCGGAGGCGGTCGAGGCGATCACCGTCTTGGTGCCCTCGCCGGTATAGCCG
>NZ_BACT01000685.1:0-10848 GCF_000333255.1 Methylobacterium sp. B1
TCCCAGATCTGCGCGCCGCGGATCGAGGCGCAGGCGCCGACGGATTTCGAGGGGGTCTCGCGGCCCTTCGCCAAGATCTTCCAGCAGGCGGAGGCGCCCGAGGGCGCCGCCACGGTGGTGCGCTATCGGGGGGATTCGATCCGCTTCCTCAGCCCCGCGAAGGAATGGGTACGCGTGACCTACGAGTGCGGGTTCGATGCGGCCAACCGCTCGGTCGCGTATGTGCGGGTGCGGCTCGGCCGGCTCGACCAGGCGGACGCGCCCGCACAGCCGCCGCAGCAGGTCCGGGCCAATGCTCCGTCCCCGCAGCCGATGGCGCCCCAGGCGCAGCAGCAGGCTGGCCGCGTCGGGGCGCCGGTCCCACGCAGGCTGCTTCCGTCGGAGCCGAGCGAGGTCGAGATCCGGCAGGTCAACCCGCGGATCCGGCAGGCGCAGCCATGATCCCGACCCGGTCCCGGCAAGCCAGGTCCCGCCAAGCCCGGTCCCGGCAAGCCCGGGCCGTCCTGGCCCTGCTGGCCGGCCTCGGTGCGGCCCCCGCCGCCGCGCAGCCGAGCCCGCTCTCGGTGAACGATTGCACCTTGCTGCCGGACCCGGGCGCCCTGCGGCGCTGCCTCGATCAGGCGGAGGGACGCGTGGTGGCGCCCCTGCCGCCGGTCGCGGGGCCGGCCACATCCGAGCGCCCCGAACAGGTGGTGCAGGCCGCGCGCGGCGCCCCGGTCGCCAAGCCCGGCGCCAAGCCCGGCGCCAAGCCCGGCGCCCAGCCCGGCGCCCAGCCGCCGACGGACTTCCTCGGCAACAGGCGGGAGCCCGCACCGCGGGCCCATCCGTCGGGACGGACGGTCATCGATCTCCAGTGACGCCTGCACGGCGTCGATCCGGCGTCGATCCGGCGTCGATCCGGCCGTCACGGCCGCCGGAACGCGGCCTCGAGCGCGTCCGAGACGCTCGACAGGGTCGCGGCGCGGGCGGCGGCGTCGGAGCCGATATGCGGGTCGTGCTGCACGCACGGGGCGGTATAGGTGAACGGCGTGGCGTTCGGGCCCTCCACGAGGGCGCCGTCCTCCGCCTCGCGGATCGCGCAGGCCCGGACCGTCTGCGCGCCCTTGGCGACCACGGGGTGGGCCGGCCCGTTCGGGTTGTCGAAGACGTGCTGCGCGCCGGGATAGACGGTCAGGCCGACATCGGCGCCGGCCGCCTTCAGTCGCTCGGCGTAGGCGGCGCAGGTCGCGGCCGGATTGTAATCGTCGCCGCTGCCCCCGAACATCCGGATCGGCCGGTCCACCAGGGCGGTCTCGTCCCGGAATCGGATCGCGCAGTCGGGATAGACCGGCAGGTAGAGGGCGGGGGTGACGCCGGAGCGGTTCCAGGCCGCGTCGAAGCGCTTGAGGCTGGCATACAGCGCAGCCTGGCCGCCGCGCGAGAAGCCCATCACGGCGATGCGCGCCGGATCGACCCGCGGATGCTGGGCCAGCACGCCCAGCGCCCGGTAGATGTCGAGGATCAGGTTCGTGCGCGCGAGGAGACTCTGATCGGTGTTGACGCTGGTCAGGCCCCGGCCGGTGAAGCCGTCGATGGCGAAGGTCGAGATCCCCCGCGCCGCCAGCGCCCGCTGCCAGAACTCGATGTTGCCGCCGAGGCCCCCGGAGCCGTGCATCAGGATCACGGTCGGCAACCGCTCCGACCCCGGCTTGGCGATGCGCAGGAGCCCGGCGACCGTGACGGGCTTCGCACCCTCGGACGTGCCGGTCAGGAACTGCCGGTCGGTCAGCGTCAGGCTCTCGAAGGGATGCATCTCCACGCGGGCGGCATAGCTGCCGAGATCGGCGACGCCGTCCTGCGCCGGCTCGGCGGAGGCCGCACGCGGGCTGCAGGCCAGGAGGCCGGCCGTCAGGAACAGGATTGATCGCCGCATCGAAACGCTCCACAGCCGCGCGATACCGTATCAGCGGCGCGGCGGCCCTGTCGCGGCGCGCCAGGACGGAACCGGTTTCCCTTCGGCGCCCGGTGTCACGCCCTGGGGCTCCGGCGGTGGGCACCTGGATGCCGACGGAAACGGGACGCTTCGGAGCCGCCGCAGGCCCCTGTCACCGGGCCGTGTCCTTCAACTTCTGTTCGACGGACTGCCTTGCATCGCCCGGAAGCCGCCGCCTACAAGTTTGCCGACTTAAGGCTCGGCCGCGATCGAGCGAGGACATGACGGCGCCGGCCCGAGGCACGGCTCCGCAGGGAGGATACCGCGTGACATTCGCCCGATACGGCGCAGCCCTGGCGCTGCTCTGCGGCTTCGGTTCCCTGTCGCCCGTCAGGGCCGACGCGTGTCCCAACCGCGGCCAGCTCGACGATGCCTATTGCGACGCCGACAAGGATCTCGTCGCCGACGTCCCGGCCAAGACCCGTGACCCGAGCGTCATCGTCTTCGCCTACACGCCGGTGGAGGATCCCGCGGTCTACGAGAACTCGTTCAAGCCGTTCACGACCTACCTCAGCCAGTGCACGGGCAAGCGGGTCGTCTACTATCCGGTCCAGTCGAACTCCGCCGAGATCGAGGCGATGCGCTCCGGCCGGCTCACGGTGGCGGGCTTCTCGACCGGGCCCCTCGGCTTCGCCGTCAACATGGCCGGCGCGGTCCCGTTCGCCGCCAAGGGCACCGAGAAGGGGTCTGAGGGCTACAACCTGATCGTCGTGGTGAAGGCGAGCAGCCCGTACAAGACGCTGGCCGACCTGAAGGGCAAGCGCGTGGCCCACACGGCGCCGTCGTCGAATTCCGGCAACCTCGCCCCCAAGGCCCTCTTCCCCGAGCAGGGGCTGAAGCCCGGCGAGGATTACAAGCTCATCTATTCGGGCGGGCACGACAAGTCGGCTTTGGGCGTCGGCACTGGCGACTACGACGCCGCCCCGGTGGCCTCGGACGTGTTCTACCGGATGGTCGCCCGCGGCACGATCAAGGGCGACGATTACCGGGTGATCTACACGAGCGAGAAGTTCCCGACCTCGGGCTTCGCCTATGCCCACGATCTCAAGCCGGACCTCGCCGAGAAGCTGAAGCAGTGCTTCTACGATTTCCGCTTCCCACCCGACATGGTGAAGGATTTCGAGGGCGACGACCGGTTCGCGCCGATCACCTACCTCAAGGACTGGGCGATCGTCCGCAAGGTCGCGGAGGAATCGGGCACGCCGTACAACAAGGTCGCCTACGAGCGTGAGGCCGCCCGCGAGGCCGAGGCCGCCCGCAAGAAGGCCGCGGACGCGCCCAAGCCGTGATGCAGGCTGTGACGGCGGGAAGCGCGATTACCTGAAGCTGCCGCGGGCCGAGGCCGGTCAGCTCAGCGCAGCGGTGCGGGCGGCGCTCTGAGCGCCCCGCTCTTCAGCCCCGGGGCGGGGTCTCAGAGGTCGCCGCCGATGCCGCTGTCGGCGAGGCGCTGGTGATGGGCGAGCCACGAGTTCAGCATCTCGCGGATGACGGCCTTGAGGCTCCAGCCGCCGGAGACCGGGGCGGCGATGTTCTGGGTCGAGGAGGTGAACAGGATCATGGCCTTCTCCAAAGTCCGGGGACGCGTGTTGCTCTTGCTCGCCCGTGATATGCCGCCGTTGTTGCGGCGCAGCAATCCGCTTCCTCTCACCGGTGGCATGCGGCCGCCGCATAGGATTATGCAGTGCTACGAAATACTTCCGGCCATGAACGATAGCACCGCCGCCGCCTCTGGCACCTCCGGCCTCTCCGGTCATGCCGCATTGCGGGATGCGGACGCATGTTGACCGGCGTCGCGACCGACCGACCGGACTGGGCCGTGGAGGGTCGCGACTGGCCCCATCGGGAGGCCAGCCGCTTCGTGGAGGCGGCGGGCCTGCGCTGGCACGTCCAGGAATTCGGGTCCCCGGATGCCCCGACGCTGCTGCTCCTGCACGGGACGGGGGCGGCCACGCATTCCTGGCGCGGGCTGGCGCCGCTCCACGCCCGTGACTTCCGCATCATCGCCCCGGACCTGCCGGGTCACGGTTTCACGGATCCCCTGCCCGACGCCGACCTGTCCCTGCCCGGCATGGCCCGGGCCGTGGCGGGCCTCGTGGCGGCGCTCGGCCGGCCGCCCGTCCTGGCGGCGGGCCACTCGGCCGGTGCGGCCGTGCTGGCACGGATGTGCCTCGACGGCGCCATCGCCCCGCAGCTGCTGGCGGCCTTCAACGGCGCCCTGGCGCCCTTGCCGGGGGCGGCCAATCTGCTGTTCCCCGGCATGGCGCGGCTCTTGTTCCTCAACCCGCTCACCCCGAAGATCTTCGCCTGGACGGCGGACCGCGCCGCGGCCAAGCGGCTGATCGAGGGGACCGGCTCGCGCCTCGACCCGGAGGGCGTCGATCTCTACCGGCGGCTCTTCGCCCGGGCCGGCCATGTCCGCGGAGCGCTGGGGATGATGGCGAACTGGGATCTGGCCGGCCTGCACCGGGCGCTGCCCGGCCTCGCGACCCGGACCGTGCTGATCGTCGGCGGCGACGACAGGGCCATCCTGCCGGACACCGCCTTCGCCCTGCGTGACCGCCTGCCCGACGCCCGCGTCCGCCTGATCCGGGGTCTCGGCCACCTCGCGCACGAGGAGGCGCCGGAGCGCGTGGCCGAGGTGCTGCGCGCGGAGGCTTTGGACGCGGGCCTTCTGTCGCCGCCGTGACCCGGACGGGACTGGCGTCGGCCTTGCGTGGGTCGTAGAGCCTGCCGCGGGCCGCAAGGGCCTGCCGCTTAGACAGCACAATTAGCCAGCACAAGGAGCAGCCGGGACGATGGCGAGACCCGTGATCGGCGTCATCGGCAATGCCCGCCTGATCGACAATCGGTTTCCGGCGCAGATCGTCGGCGAGAACAACATGCGGGCGGTGGCCGCGGTGGCGGGAGCCCTGCCGCTGATGTTCGCCGCCGCCCCGGCGATCACCGACCTCGGCGACCTCCTCGATACCGTGGATGGCATCCTGCTCACGGGCGGCCGCGCCAACGTCCACCCGACCCGGTTCAACACCGAGCCCTGCGCGGCGCACGAGCCCTACGACGAGGACCGCGACGCCGTGGCTCTGCCGCTGATCGAGGCCTGCGTGGCACGCGGGGTGCCGCTGTTCGGCATCTGCCGCGGCTTTCAGGAGATGAACGTCGCCTTCGGGGGCAGCCTGCACCCGGAGATCCGCGACCTGCCGGGCCGGCTCAACCACCGCATGCCGCGCCTCCCGAACGGCGAGATCCATCCGGACTTGGAGGTGATCTTCGCCGACCGTCACGAGGTCCGCCTGACGCCCGGAGGCGCCTTCGCCCGTCTCCTCGGACGCGAGACGATCCGGGTGAACTCCCTGCACGGCCAGGGCATCCTCGAACCGGGCGGACGGATCGTGATCGAGGGGGTCGCCGAGGACGAGACGGTCGAGGCGATCCGCGTCCGCGACGCGGCGGGCTTCGCCCTCGGCGTCCAGTGGCACGCCGAGCACGATCCGGCGACCAACCCGCTCAACCGCGCCCTGTTCGAGGCCTTCGGGACGGCCGCGGCGACGCGGCACCGGGCAAGGGTGGCCGGGGGGCGCTGAGGCGCGGCATCGGCCGCGGACGGCGATCCTGACGGGGCGCCGATGCGGCGGGCGGCCGCCGTCTCCACGCCGCCAGAGGCTGCCAGGCATCGGCGTCCAGGGTCGGGCGAATCGGGCCGCGACGACGGCCCGCGGAACCCGCACCGCCCGCCCGCGGTTGCCTCGCCATGTCCCCCTCTGCCGATGCGTCTTCCGGTCCCCCGTCCGGCCTGCGGGTGAGCGTCGATCTCAACCTGTGCCAGGCCTATGCCCAGTGCTGCTACGCGGCGCCGCGGCATTTCCGCATCGAGGGGCACGAGGCCCTGTTCTACGATCCCGCGCCCGCCGCGCAGGACTGGGACGACATCGAGCGGGCGCGCGTCGCCTGTCCGGTCCAGGCGATCCGGGTCGAGGATCCGGAGCGGGGCGCCTGATGGCGCAGCCCCCCGGGCGGGCCCTGATCGTGGGCGCCGGCCTCGCGGCCCTGCGCGGTGCCGAGGCCCTGCGCGCCGCGGGGTTCTCCGGCCCGCTCACCATCGTCGGCGACGAGCCCCATCCTCCCTACGACAGGCCGCCGCTGTCGAAGCATGTCCTGACCGGTGCCGTCGCGGCCGACGCGACGACGCTGCCGGGACGCCATGGCCTCGCGGCCGACTGGCAGCTCGGCACGGCGGCCGTGAGCCTCGATCGGCAAGCCCGCACGGTCCGCCTCGCCGACGGGCGTGCCCTCCCGTACGATCGGCTGCTCATCGCCACCGGTACCCGCGCCCGGCCGTGGCCGAACCCCCACGAGGGCCGGCTCTCCGGCGTCTTCACCTTGCGCGGGCGGGACGATGCCGCCGCCTTGCGGCGCGCCCTGGCCGCCGGCCCGAGGCACGTTCTGGTGATCGGCGCGGGCTTCATCGGCTGCGAGGTCGCGAGCCTGTGCCGCCAGCTCGGTCTTCCCGTCACTCTGGTCGAGCCCGGCCCGACGCCCCTGTCCCGCGTGCTCGGCAGCACCGTCGGAGGGTTGATCGGCGCGATCCACGCGGGCCACGGGGTCGCGGTGCGCTGCGGCAGCGAAGTCGAGTGGCTGGAGGCGGAGGGCGGCCGGCTGGTGCGGGCCCACTTGGTCGACGGCGGCAGCATCGCGACCGACATCGCCGTCATCGCCCTGGGCGCGGTGCGCAACACCGACTGGCTCGAAGGGTCCGGCCTGTCTGCGGATTGCGGCGGGGTCGATTGCGACGCGCGCGGCTATGTCCTCGACACCGACGGACAGCCCGATCCGCACATCGCCGCCGCCGGCGACGTGGCGCGCTTTCCCCATCCCCTCTACGGGGGCCGGCGCGTCGCCCTGGAGCACTGGAGCCACGCGGTGGCGCAGGGCATCCATGCCGGCCGCCTGCTCGCCGGCGCGGGACCCGAGGTGCCCTACGGCGCCCTGCCGACCTTCTGGTCGACGCAAGGAGACCTCGTGGTGAAATCCGCGGGTCTGACCGAGGGCGCCGACGCCGTGGCGATCACGCAGGGCGATCCGGCCGCCGGCCGCTTCGTCGCCCTCTACGGCCGCGAAGGACGCTGCATCGCGGCGGTCTCGGTGGATTCCGCCCGCTGGCTGCCGGCCCATGCCGAGCTGGTCGCCGCCCGGGCCCCGTTCCCGCCGCGCGGCGCCGCGACCGACCGGCCGAAGGCTGTCACGATCCTCAAGCCGGGCTTGCCCTAAGGAAACCGCATGCCCGACGCCACCCTCCTCAATCAGGTCAAGGATTTCGCCAACCGGCCGAATCCCTATCCGATCTATGCGCGGCTGCGGGAGAACCCCGTCTCGCGCCAGGACGACGGCACCGAGGAGGGCACCTGGGTTGCGGCGACCCACGGCACCATCGCCAGCCTGCTGCAGGACCCGCGGGTCAGCTCCGAGACCCTGCCCCCGGCCGACCGGCCGCGTACCGGCAACCCCCTCACCGACCTGATCGTGAAGCCGCTCAAGGACTGGATGATGGACCGGCACCGGGTCTTCATCTTCCGCGACCCGCCGGACCACGATGCCCTGCGCTCGGCGGTGGTGCACCAGTTCAGCCGGGAGCGCGTTCAGGCGATGCGCGCCCGCTCCGACCAATTGGTCGCCGATCTGCTCGACGAGAAATGCGGCGCCCGGGAGATCGATGCGGTCGACGACCTCGCCTACCCGCTGCCCGTGACGGTGATCTGCGAGCTGTTCGGCGTGCCCCGGGAGGACGAGCCGAAGTTCCACGGCTGGGCGACGCAGCTCGCCACCGCGCTGGAGCCCGACAGCCTGTCCGATCCCGAGATCCGCGCCGAGAACAGCCGGACCTTCGACGCGATCGGCGGCTACATGGCCGACCTGATCAAGGACAAGCGGAAGCACCCGGGGGACGACATGCTGTCGGGGCTTGCCAACCACGCGACCCCGGCCGGGGTGAAGATGGGTGATTACGACCTGATCGCCACCTCGATCCTGATGCTGGTGGCCGGCCACGAGACCACCGTGAACCTGATCACCAACGGCCTGCTGACCCTGCTGCGCCATCCCGACGAGCTGGAGCGCCTGCGGCAGGATCCGCTCCGGGCCCCGCGGCTGATCGAGGAACTGCTGCGCTACGAGCCGCCGGTGCAGTTCCGGACGCGGCGGACGCTCTCGGCCATCGACATCGCGGGCGTGACGATCCCCGAGGGCGCCGACCTCGTGCTGCTGCTGGCCTCCGGCAACCGCGACGGGGCCGTCTTCCCGGATCCCGACCGGTTCGACCCCGACCGCGCCGGACTCCGCCATCTCGGCTTCGGCGGCAGCCTGCATTACTGCGTCGGCGCGCCCCTTGCCCGGTTCGAGGCCGAGGCGGCGCTGACCGCCCTTGCCCGCCGGCTCAAGGCGCCCCGGCTCATCGAGGACCCGCCGCCCTACCGGTCGGGCGCGGCGCTCCGCGGGCCCGAGCATCTGCGGGTGGCGATCGACGGGATCGCATGAGGCGCCGCGGGGCCGGCGGGGCGGCGGCGGCGCCTGATGCCCCTCAGGCGGCCTTGACGGCGGCGAGGAAGGTCGTGACCTCCGCGCCGAGGCTCGCCGAGTAGCGGGCCAGTTCCTGCGCGGCGCTCAGGACCTGTCCGGAGGCCGTCCCGGTGTCGCGGGCCGCCTGCCGGACGTCGGCGATATCGGTGCTCACCGCCTGCGTGCCCTGCGCCGCCTGCGTGACGTTCCGGACGATCTCGCTGGTGGCCGCGCCCTGCTCCTCCATGGCGGCGGCCACGCTGAGCGCCACCGTGCGCATCTCGTCGATCGTGCCCCCGATCGTCCGCATCGCCTCGACCGCCTGCCGCGTCTCGGTCTGTATGGCCGCGATCTGCGCCGCGATGGTCTCGGTCGCCCGGGCCGTCTGCGAAGCGAGCGCCTTCACCTCGCCCGCCACCACGGCGAAGCCCTTGCCGGCCTCGCCGGCGCGCGCCGCCTCGATGGTGGCGTTGAGGGCCAGCAGGTTGGTCTGTCCGGCGATCCCGGCGATCAGGCCCATCACCTCGCTGATCTGGTCGGTGCCGCGGGACAGCACCTGCATCAGGGCGTTCGTCTGGGTCACATCCGTGCTGGCCCGGTCGGCCATCGCGGAGGACTGGGCGACGCGGGCCGCGATCTCGTGGATCGAGGCGGCCATCTCCTCGCTGGCCGCCGCCACGGTCTGCACGTTGCTCGACGTCTGCTCGGAGGCAGCGGCCACGCGCACGGACTGGTCGGTGGTCCGCGCGGCCGTGCGCGTCATCTCCCGGGCGGTGGCTTCCATCTCCACCGCGGCCGAGGACAGCCCCTGCGTCAGCGCGCCGACCTGCGTGTCGAACCGGGCGGTGATCGCGTCCAGCATCTGGGCGCGGCGCATCTTCGCGTCGTTCTCCGCCACGGCGGCCGCGTCGGCCGCGCGCTTGGCGATCAGGGCGTCCTTGAACACTTGGACCGCGCGGGCCATGGCGCCGACCTCGTCGCCGCGCCGCTGGTCATCGACCGTCACCGCGAGATCGCCGTCCGCGAGGCCGCGCATCGCCGCGGTCAGGCGGGTGATCGGACGCGCCAGGCTGTTGCCGACGAGGAGGAGCAGCGCCAGGATCGGCAGGGCGAGGCCGGCGGACCAGACGGCGATGGTGACCGCCCGGTCGCGCACGGCCGCGTGGACATCGTCCCGGTACAGGCCGGTGGCGACGATCCAGCCCCACGGCTTGAACATCTGCACGCTCGCGACCTTCTCCACCGCCACGGACCCGCCGGCGCGCGGCTTCATGTAGTCGACGAAGCCGGAGCCGTCGCGCGTGGCGGTCTCGACCATCTCGGCGAAGTAGCGCTTTCCGCCGGGGACGTCGGTCTGGTCCACCACCCGCTTGCCGACGTTCTTGGCGTTGAAGGCGTTGGCGATCAGGTGACCCTGGGCATCGAGGACGAAGAAGTAGTCCTCGCTGCCGAAGCGCAGGGCGGTGATCGCCGCGAGGGCCGCCTTCTGCGCCTCGGCGAGGGGCATCTGGCCCGCGGTGGCCTGCGCCTCGTAATGGCCGAGCAGGCTCTGCGCGACCTCGGTGAGGCGCTTCGTCATCAGGGCGCGATCCTCGAGCGCCGAGCTGCGCATGTCGACGTAGCTCAGCGCGCTCAGGGCGCCGATGGCCACGAGCACCAGGACCATCACGGCCGCCAGCTTGTGGCGGAGCTTGAGGTTGGCGAGACTGTGCCACGGCACGGCACGGTCGGCGGACGGGCGGCTGGTCTGGTTGGGAATCATCCGAGCACCGGAAGAGGACGCCTGCAGCCTGCCGGAACAGGGTCGCCGTCGGCGCTGCATCG
This sequence comes from Methylobacterium sp. B1, assembly GCF_000333255.1. NCBI lineage: Bacteria > Pseudomonadati > Pseudomonadota > Alphaproteobacteria > Hyphomicrobiales > Methylobacteriaceae > Methylobacterium > Methylobacterium sp. B1. The sequence goes on from NZ_BACT01000685.1 coordinate 10,346, forward strand.
AGCCACTTTCGCGCGATCGGGTTAGTAAATCGCAAAAATTCGCGACTGAGAGCCGGAACCATGAGGGCGGATGTCGAGAGGCGCCCCGTGAAAGCAGCCTATCTCAGTAAATTTACATAGATTAGTATCTAATTCTATTCGAGACGGGACAGCAACTCAACTGTTCACGGCTGTCCGGTCACGCTGTAGTGTACCCGCCTGAAGCAGCCCGTGTCCGGCCGCAGGGGCGAGCAGGCGGTCGGCCCGACGATCAGTCCGGTCTGCGCCACGAGCGCGAGCCTGTCCGGCCGCATGATCCGTCATGGATCGGCAAGCTCCGATGGCGCCGGTCCGGCAGCGGCTCCCGGCCGGCAGGACCGCGGCCGCCCCGACACGGACCGCCCCGACACGGACCGCCCCGACACGGACCGCCCGAGCGGAGCGTCATCGGTATTAAACGTGCTTCGACGATCTTCATGGAAATGCAGCGACGGAATTCCCCTGTGAGGCAGTTGATCTATGTG
>NZ_BACT01000684.1:0-2457 GCF_000333255.1 Methylobacterium sp. B1
CGACATGTCGATGGGGAGATGTTGCCTGTTCGACCTGAAGGGCCCGGGCTTGATTGGCTGCCGCTGGGGGCGGGAAGCTCGGGCTGAGCAGCAGGATGCCGGACTGGTTGCCCAGGATGTAGTCGCTCTCCTGGATCGCCCGCCCCGGAGCACCGGCCGCGGCGCGTTGGGCTAGGGCTTGGATCTGTTCGATCGCGACGCGATCCTGGGCCGCCGCCGAGCCGGCCATGAGCGGGAGGACGAAGAGCAGCACTTGACCTGCGGTCCGGCTGCGGCGCGTGCGGCGCATCATCTGTCCCCCCTGCTTGTTTGGCCCACCTTAAATCAGTGCTATTCGATAACGTACAGCAAAATATCTTATCCACACGGCTTCTAAGCCGGCGTGTGGTGACTATGGCACAATGAATTCTGATAAGAATCGAACCGCTGCCGCCGTTGGCAGCCCATGTCAATGAATCGACGGATAATTTCCCGATAACGAAAAAGTGGTATGTCAACCGACTGACATCGGCGATTATCGATCAGCCGATCAAAGATCGTATCTGCTGATATGACCGCAGTTGATCTTGCGCCCGTCGATCAGCACGGACGCGTCGATCCGGAGCTGGCCGTTCGGCAGGACGCTGACGGTCAGATTGCCGACATCCCGGGTTTCGCCGGGGGCGAGGTCGAAGCCACCGCCCTGCTGCATCGTCGCGGTGCCTGCCGGATCCGATTTCCGCACGACCAGGCTGTACCGCCCTGCGGTGCCGCGGGGCGCCTCGACGCGAAGAGCCAGACGCGTCGTTTCGGCCGAGCGGCTCTCGACCACGCGACAGAGGACGGGCGGATCGACGGTGAGGCTGGGCATGATCGAGACTGCGCCTGCGATCGAAGACGCTGGGATGGCGAGAGAAGGGACGCTCCCGCAGGAGCGCCCCTTCCAGGACACGTCAGACTGGGGATGGGCCTCAGCCCGATCCATTAGTGCTGGCGGATCGTCACGCTGTTGAAGCCGCCGATCTGCGCGAAAGCAGCATTGGCCGAGTTCGCCGACTGCGTGATGGATCCATAATTGCCGAAGCCGTTCTGATAGCCGAAGGCGCCGACAGACGATCCGGTCTGCGTGATCGACGCCTCGTTGCCTCGGCCGATCTGGAGCAGGGCGGCGTAGTTGGTGTTGCCGTTCTGGCTGATATTGCCTACGTTATAGTCGCCGGACTGGACGATCGCGGCATAGGCGTTGTCAGCTCTGTAGTCTTGCGTGATGCGGGCCCTGTTGTTGTCGCCGTTGAACTGGAAAATGCCCGCGTAGGTGTTCTTCGATCCGGCCTCGGCGGTGATCCACGCCTTGTTCTTGTCGCCGTTCTGCTGGAACTGCGCCACGCCGTTGGTCCCGAGCTGATTCGAGTCGACGGAGTTGGCGATGCCTTGCTGGAACGAGCCGTTGGCGACGCCGATCGTCGGATTGCCGTAGCGATTGCCGGCGATCGTGCTCACGGTGTTGTTCGAGCCGCCCTGCGTGACCTTCAGTTCGTTGAACGCACCGTTCTGCAGAATGGTCTGGGCGCCGTTCGAGACGCCGTTCAGGTTGCTCTCCGACAGATTCGGGACTGACAGGTCGACATTGGTCGAGAGCTTGCCGGCCTTATTGTTCGTTCCGGTCTGATCGACAGTCGCGGAGTTCGATAGACCGCGCTGGATGACGAAGGCTTCGTTCGCGGTAGTTCCAGCGCCCATGACGGGGGTCTGGGACTGCGCCGAGGCGCCTGTCGCAAAGGCCGTCAGACCGGCGACCGCCACGGACGCCAGAACAACTGACTTGAACATAGATACACTCCCATTTTTATTTATGTGTCCTCTCGAACACAATCTATGCCATCGCAGTCGCTCTATCGTTACAGCGATTTAACGGCTTGTTAAGCGTATCCATAAGCCGATGATGGGTGTCAAGCGTGAGTTAGGCAAAAATCTACAATCTTTACAATTTTCTGGATTCTTTTTTCAGATAAAAATGCCGTGAATTCAGTATGGATGGCGCGTCGAAAGACGAACATTCTCAACTGTTTAAAGTGGCCCTGCCGCGATCGCTGACTTAGAATCCATTCCACGGGATAGGCAGTCTTCGTTAGTGCCATCACAGGTCGGTATAGGCGTGTTAAATTGGTCACATCAGTTATGGCTGAAAGTGGTATGTTGCTGGCCAAGCAAGAATGCTCCGAAAGGTGATGTGGGACGGGTCTCACAGGGCCATGCCGCCGTCGCCGCTTAGGATCCGTCGACTGTGCTTGAGCCGAAAGGTTTTCGCGGACGACGAAGAGATCGAATTCACCGCAAGACGAAAAATCGTCTGCGATACGCGTTGGGTGGGAGGCTACGATGAGGCAGCGCGGCCGATCGCTGATGCAGGTCCTGCTCGCCACGCGACCCTGTGGTCCGTCGGCGCCTACTCGGGCGAGGCTCCGCCCGGCGCCCCGG